>NZ_JBSHDU010000016.1:0-124542 GCF_053616475.1 Streptomyces sp. NPDC055815
GCCCTTTCACATGTCCGGGATCAGACGGCCGGCTCCGGCTCCTCGGCCGCCGGCTCCTCCTCCGGCTCGACCGGGGTCTTCACCGAGTCCAGGAGCAGCTGCGCCACGTCCACGACGGTGACGGACTCCTTGGCCTTGCCCTCGTTCTTCTTGCCGTTCACGGAGTCCGTGAGCATGACGAGGCAGAACGGGCAGGCGGTGGAGACGATGTCCGGGTTGAGGGACAGGGCCTCGTCGACGCGCTCGTTGTTGATGCGCTTGCCGATCCGCTCCTCCATCCACATCCGGGCACCACCGGCGCCGCAGCAGAAGCCGCGCTCCTTGTGGCGGTGCATCTCCTGCTGGCGCAGGCCGGGGACGGCGGACATGATCTCGCGCGGCGGCGTGTAGACCTTGTTGTGCCGGCCCAGGTAGCAGGGGTCGTGGTAGGTGATGAGGCCCTCGACCGGGGTCACCGGGATCAGCTTGCCCTCGTCGATGAGGTGCTGGAGCAGCTGGGTGTGGTGGATGACCTCGTACTCGCCGCCGAGCTGCGGGTACTCGTTGGCGATGGTGTTGAAGCAGTGCGGGCAGGTCGAGACGATCTTCTTGGCCGACTTCGGCTTCTTCGTCGACTCGTCCTCGTCGTCCTCGCCGAAGGCCATGTTCAGCATGGCGACGTTCTCGGCGCCCAGCTGCTGGAACAGCGGCTCGTTGCCCAGGCGGCGCGGGGAGTCACCGGTGCACTTCTCCTCGCCGCCCATGATCGCGAACTTGACGCCCGCGATGTGGAGCAGCTCGGCGAAGGCCTTGGTGGTCTTCTTGGCGCGGTCCTCCAGGGCGCCGGCGCAGCCGACCCAGTAGAGGTAGTCGACCTCGGTGAGGTCCTCGACGTCCTTGCCGACGATCGGGACCTCGAAGTCGACCTCCTTGGTCCACTCGACGCGCTGCTTCTTGGCGAGACCCCAGGGGTTGCCCTTCTTCTCCAGGTTCTTGAGCATCGTGCCCGCCTCGGACGGGAACGCGGACTCGATCATCACCTGGTAGCGGCGCATGTCGACGATGTGGTCGATGTGCTCGATGTCGACCGGGCACTGCTCGACGCAGGCGCCGCAGGTGGTGCAGGACCACAGGACGTCGGGGTCGATGACGCCGTTCTCCTCGGCGGTGCCGATGAGGGGGCGCTCGGCCTCGGCGAGGGCGGCGGCGGGGACGTCCTTGAGCTGCTCCTCGGTGGCCTTCTCGTCGCCCTCCATGGTCTTGCCGCCGCCCGCGAGCAGGTACGGCGCCTTGGCGTGGGCGTGGTCCCGGAGGGACATGATGAGGAGCTTGGGGGAGAGCGGCTTGCCGGTGTTCCAGGCGGGGCACTGCGACTGGCAGCGGCCGCACTCGGTGCAGGTGGAGAAGTCGAGGATGCCCTTCCAGGAGAACTGCTCGACCTGGGAGACACCGAAGACGGCGTCCTCGGCCGGGTCCTCCCAGTCGATCTCCTTGCCGCCGGTGGTCATCGGCTGGAGCGCGCCCAGGGCGGTGGAGCCGTCGGCGTTGCGCTTGAACCAGATGTTCGGGAAGCCGAGGAAGCGGTGCCAGGCGACGCCCATGTTGGTGTTGAGCGAGACCGTGATCATCCAGGTGAAGGACGTGACGATCTTGAGCGCCGCGAAGCCGTAGGTGAGGTACTGGATCGTGCTCAGGTCCAGGCCGTCCAGGAGCGCGATCAGCGGGTACGAGGCGAAGAAGCCCGGCTCCCAGCTGGTCACGTGGTGCTGGACGCCTTCGAGGGCGCGGAGCGTCATGATGCAGACGCCGACGATCAGGATGACGGCCTCGACGAAGTACGCCTGGCCGGTCTTGGAGCCGGCGAAGCGGGACTTGCGGCCGGCCTTGGTCGGCTTGCTCAGCTGGCGGATGACGATGAGGGTCACGATGCCGAGGACCGTCATCAGGCCGAGGAACTCGGTGAAGATCTCGTACGGCAGCCAGTCGCCGATGATCGGGATGAGCCAGTCGGCCTGGAAGAGCTGGCCGAAGGCGTTGACGATCGTGAGGAGCAGCGAGAAGAAGCCCACCGCGACGAACCAGTGCGCGAAGCCGACGATGCCCCAGCGGTTCATCCTGGTGTGGCCGAGGAACTCCTTGACCAGGGTGATCGTGCGCTGCTTGGGGTCACCGGTACGTGTACCGGCGGGCACCGGCTGACCGAGCCGCACGAAGCGGTAGATCTGCACGGTGGCGCGGCCGAACAGCGCGACGGCCACCACCGTGATGGCGATCGACACGATGATCGCGGCGAGTTGCATGACGGGCTCCTCGGGCGGGCCTACTAAGCGGTAACTTATTGAGTTCCTGCTGAGATTACCCGGTCACGGCGCCGCGCTGTAGCGGCGCTCGCGGTGATATGTGTCGCTCAGGCAAACCTTGCCCTCTCAGGCGAACCTTGCCGCGCGACGCCTGCGTACAGCTGGAAGCGTACGCGCAAGGATCAGCAGATCCATCCCCAGCCAGTGGTGGTCCACATAGTGGAGATCGAGCAGCTCGCGCTCCTCCCACGGCAGGTCCGAGCGGCCGCTGATCTGCCACGGTCCGGTCACCCCCGGGCGTACGGAGAGCCGGCGGCGGCCCTCGCCCGCGCACTCGCGGTGGGCCGGGGTCAGCGGGCAGGGTCCGACGAGCGACATCCGGCCCGCGACCACGTGCAGGAGCAGCGGAAGCGCGGCCAGCGGGCTCTTCGTGCGGAAGGTCAGCATCGTGAAGGGCCGCCCCCCGAGACCGGCCACCGTCCGGCGGCGCAGCACCGCCCCGCTGCCGCCGAGGGAGACGGAGAGGGCGGTCCCGGCGATCAGGGGCGCGAGGGCGAGGAGCAGGACGAGCCCGCCCGCCACGTCGAACGCGCGCTTCGCCGTCATGCGCTCACACCCTTCGGCGGGGATCCTGGGATCGGGAATCCCGGACATGTCCTGAGTATGTCCGGACCCTCTCATGCGAACCTGGTCAAACGGGGGAACGGCACGCCCTTTGAGCGGCCTGGCCGACGAAGAGTTGAGTCGCCCCCACTCAGGTCTGTTGACGCGGTCGACCTCCTCGTGCATCCTTGAGTCAGTTCCACTCAAGTCAGTCAGCTGGAGGAATCGAAATGGCACGTGCGGTCGGCATCGACCTGGGCACGACTAACTCCGTCGTCAGCGTTCTGGAAGGCGGCGAGCCCACCGTCATCACCAACGCCGAGGGCGCCAGGACCACGCCGTCCGTCGTCGCCTTCGCGAAGAACGGCGAGGTGCTCGTCGGCGAGGTGGCCAAGCGTCAGGCCGTCACCAACGTCGACAGGACCATCCGGTCGGTCAAGCGCCACATGGGCACCGACTGGCACATCGAGATCGACGGCAAGAACTTCAACCCGCAGCAGATGAGCGCCTTCATCCTGCAGAAGCTCAAGCGTGACGCCGAGGCGTACCTGGGCGAGAAGGTCGTCGACGCGGTCATCACCGTCCCGGCGTACTTCAACGACTCCGAGCGTCAGGCCACCAAGGAGGCCGGTGAGATCGCGGGCCTCAACGTCCTGCGCATCGTCAACGAGCCGACCGCGGCCGCCCTGGCCTACGGCCTCGACAAGGACGACCAGACGATCCTCGTCTTCGACCTCGGTGGCGGCACCTTCGACGTGTCCCTTCTGGAGATCGGCGACGGCGTCGTCGAGGTGAAGGCCACCAACGGTGACAACCACCTCGGTGGTGACGACTGGGACCAGCGCGTCGTCGACTACCTGGTGACGCAGTTCCAGAACGGTCACGGCGTGGACCTGGCCAAGGACAAGATGGCTCTCCAGCGTCTCCGCGAGGCCGCGGAGAAGGCGAAGATCGAGCTGTCGTCCTCGACCGAGACCTCGATCAACCTGCCCTACATCACGGCCTCCGCCGAGGGCCCGCTGCACCTGGACGAGAAGCTCACGCGCGCCCAGTTCCAGCAGCTCACCTCCGACCTGCTCGACCGCTGCAAGGTGCCGTTCCACAACGTCATCAAGGACGCGGGCATCAACCTCTCCGAGATCGACCACGTCGTTCTCGTCGGTGGCTCGACCCGTATGCCGGCCGTCGCCGAGCTCGTCAAGGAGCTGACCGGTGGCCAGGAGGCCAACAAGGGCGTCAACCCGGACGAGGTCGTCGCCATCGGCGCCGCGCTCCAGGCCGGTGTCCTCAAGGGTGAGGTCAAGGACGTCCTGCTCCTCGACGTGACCCCGCTGTCCCTCGGCATCGAGACCAAGGGCGGCATCATGACCAAGCTCATCGAGCGCAACACCACGATCCCGACCAAGCGGTCCGAGATCTTCACGACGGCCGAGGACAACCAGCCGTCCGTGCAGATCCAGGTCTACCAGGGCGAGCGCGAGATCGCGGCGTACAACAAGAAGCTCGGCATGTTCGAGCTGACCGGTCTGCCGCCGGCCCCGCGTGGCGTCCCGCAGATCGAGGTCGCCTTCGACATCGACGCCAACGGCATCATGCACGTGACCGCGAAGGACCTGGGCACGGGCAAGGAGCAGAAGATGACCGTCACCGGCGGCTCCTCGCTGCCGAAGGACGAGGTCGACCGGATGCGCCAGGAGGCCGAGCAGTACGCGGACGAGGACCACCGCCGCCGCGAGGCCGCCGAGGCCCGCAACCAGGGTGAGCAGCTCGTCTACCAGACGGAGAAGTTCATCAAGGACAACGAGGACAAGGTCCCCGGTGACGTCAAGGCCGAGGTCGAGGCCGCGCTCGTCGAGCTGAAGGAGAAGCTCAAGGGCGAGGACACCGCCGAGATCCGCACCGCCACCGAGAAGGTCGCGGCCGTCTCGCAGAAGCTCGGCCAGGCGCTGTACGCCGACGCCCAGGCCGCCCAGGCCGCCGGCGGCGACGCGGGCCAGGCCCAGGCGCAGGACGACGACGTCGTCGACGCCGAGATCGTCGACGAGGACAAGCCGAAGGGCGGCCAGGCGTGACCGAGGAGACCCCGGGCTTCGAGGAGAAGCCCGACGTCCCCTCCGGCGCCACCGCTGACGACGCCGCCGAGGCCGTCGAGAACTCCACCGAGGAGGACCCGACGGCCCCGGCCGGGGACGCTACGGACGTAGCCCTGCTGGCGCAGCTGGACCAGGCCCGCACCGCGCTCACCGAGCGCACGGCCGACCTCCAGCGGCTCCAGGCCGAGTACCAGAACTACCGCCGCCGCGTGGAGCGGGACCGGGTCACGGTCAAGGAGATCGCCGTCGCGAGCCTCCTGTCCGAGCTCCTGCCCGTGCTCGACGACGTCGGCCGGGCCCGGGACCACGGCGAGCTCGTGGGCGGGTTCAAGTCGGTGGCCGAATCGCTGGAGACCGTCGTCGCCAAGATGGGTCTGCAGCAGTTCGGCAAGGAGGGCGAGCCCTTCGACCCGACGATCCACGAGGCCCTGATGCACTCGTACGCGCCGGACGTCACCGAGACGACCTGCGTGGCGATCCTGCAGCCCGGGTATCGGATCGGCGAGCGGACCATCCGGCCCGCCCGCGTGGCCGTCGCCGAGCCCCAGCCGGGGGCGCAGGGCAAGGCCGAGGAGTCGGAGGACTCCGGCACGTCCGAGAAGGACAGCGAGTAACAGCCGTACCCGTACGCGGGAGGAGGGACGTCGATGAACACGAAGGACTTCGTCGAGAAGGACTACTACAAGGTTCTCGGCGTCCCCAAGGACGCCACCGAGGCCGAGATCAAGAAGGCGTACCGGAAGCTCGCACGCGAGAACCATCCGGACGCCAACAAGGGTGACGCGAGCGCCGAGGCGCGCTTCAAGGAGATCTCCGAGGCGAACGACGTCATCGGCGACCCCAAGAAGCGCAAGGAGTACGACGACGCCCGCGCCCTCTTCGGGAACGGCGCCGTCTTTAATCGGGGGGGCCGGGCCGGCGGTCCCGGCGGCGGCTCGTTCAACTTCGACCTGGGCGACCTCTTCGGCGGCGCCCAGGGCGGGGCGGGTGGCGGCTTCGGGGGCGGCGGCATCGGGGACGTCTTCGGCGGCCTCTTCAACCGCGGCGGGGGTGCGGGCACCCGCACCCAGCCGCGGCGCGGCCAGGACATCGAGTCCGAGGTGACGCTCAGCTTCACCGAGGCCATCGAGGGCGCGACCGTACCGCTGCGGATGTCCAGCCAGCAGCCCTGCACCGCGTGCTCGGGCACCGGCGACAAGAACGGCACCCCCCGGGTGTGCCCGACCTGTGTCGGCACCGGGCAGGTCTCGCGCGGCGGCAGCGGCTCCTTCTCGCTCACCGACCCCTGCGTGGACTGCAAGGGCCGCGGCCTGATCGCCGAGAACCCCTGCGAGGTCTGCAAGGGCAGCGGGCGCGCCAAGTCCTCCCGCACCATGCAGGTCCGCATCCCCGCGGGCGTCAGCGACAACCAGAAGATCCGTCTCCGCGGCAAGGGAGCGCCGGGCGAGCGCGGCGGGCAGAACGGCGACCTGTACGTCGTCGTGCACGTCGACGACCACCCGGTCTTCGGCCGCAAGGACGACAACCTCACCGTCACGGTGCCGGTCTCCTTCTCGGAGGCGGCGCTCGGCGGCGAGATCAAGGTGCCGACCCTCGGCGGCCCCGCGGTCACGCTCAAGCTGCCCGCGGGCACCCCGAACGGCCGGACCATGCGCGCCCGGGGCAAGGGCGCGGTCCGCAAGGACGGCACGCGCGGCGACCTCCTCGTGACGGTCGAGGTGGCGGTGCCGAAGGAGCTGGACGACAAGGCACGCGAGGCCCTGGAGACCTTCCGCGAGGCGACCGCCTCCGAGGACCCGCGGGCCGAGCTGTTCCAGGCCGCGAAGGGAGCGTGACCCGGTGAGACGCAATCCGTACGAGCTGACCGACGAGAGCCCCGTGTACGTCATCTCGGTGGCGGCCCAGCTCTCCGGTCTGCACCCGCAGACCCTCCGGCAGTACGACCGGCTCGGTCTGGTCTCCCCGGACCGCACGGCGGGCCGCGGACGGCGCTACTCGGCCCGTGACATCGAGCTGCTCCGCCAGGTGCAGCAGCTGTCGCAGGACGAGGGCATCAACCTGGCCGGAATCAAGCGGATCATCGAACTGGAGAACCAGGTCGCGGCGCTCCAGGCACGGGTGTCCGAGCTGTCGGCGGCGGTCGAGGGCGCGGCGGCGACGCTGCGCCAGCGCGAGGCCCAGGTGCACGCCTCGTACCGCCGGGACCTGGTGCCGTACACCGACGTGCAGCAGGCGAGCGCCCTCGTGGTGTGGCGCCCGAAGCGCGGCGAGTAGCTCCCCGTACGAAGCGCGGAGGCCCCCTTCACCGAGCGTGGAGGGGGCCTTCGCCGTGTCCCGGACCGGTCAGCTGTCCCGTTCGAGGATCCCGGACTGGGCGATCAGATAGCCGAGCTGGGCCCGGCTCCCGCTGCCGAGGGCGGCGGCGAGCTTGGCGATGTGCGCCCGGCAGGTCCGCACGTTCATGCCGAGCCGGCGGGCGATGGCCTCGTCGACGTGCCCCTCGACGAGGAGCTTGGCGATGGAGCGCTGGACGCCGCCGATGCCGTCGGTCTTGATGTCGTACGGGATCTCCTCCCGTATCGGCACGGCCAGCTGCCAGAACTGGTCGAAGACGCCGCCGAGGTAGGCGACCAGGCCGGGGTGGCGCAGCTCCAGGGCGACCTGGCGGTCGCTGCGGGCCGGGATGAAGGCGACCTCGCGGTCGACGATGATCAGCCGGTCGATGATCTCTTCGAGGGTGCGGACCTGGACCTCGGGGCCGACGTGCTCCAGATAGGTGAGCGTGAGCTCGGTGTGGCGTGCGGTGTGCTGGTAGAGCGTGCGCATGCTGATGCCGCGCCCGAGGAGCGGGGAGACGCGGTCCAGGGCCTCGCTGAGGGCCTGGGCGGGGCGGCCGCCGCCCGGCTGGACGGTGAGGAGTTCGCTGCGGCAGTCGGCCACGACGCGGTCGAGGGTCGAGTTGATGCGGTCGATGCCCTCGAGCACGGTGATGGCGTGTGTGGTGGGCGAGTCGTGGGCGCTGATGGCCATGAACGGCTCGAACGCGTCCGACAGGGCGACGGTGCGCCGCCGGCGGTCGAGTATCTCCCGTTCGATCGGCTGGAGCAGCTGGGCGAGCGCCGCGGAGGGGGGAACCGGGCGGAGCCACTGGGCGTCGTCGGGATCGGGGTGGAGCAGCGAGAGGTCGAGCAGGCACGGTGCCTCGACCGCCTCTGACCGGGGTATTCGCCCGGTCCGCAGCGCGGCCGCGTACAGCTCGGAGCCCGCTTCGCACAGTTCGGCGTGCGAATGAGGGTGACCTGTTTCGTCCGCTTGTTTCCGCATATGTACACCCCCAGGCTCCTGCATCTCAGGAACATGATGCCTGGGTTTGGTGGTGCAGGCGCAGAGAGTAAGCCATCGTCTTACTCGCGGGGGTTGGAAGTAGACGTTGCCTTCAAGTGAGGTTGCTCGGTGATGATGAAGAAGCTCATACGCGCGGCGGCCGGAGTCGCCTTCATCGCGGCCGCCACAGTGGGCGCGGTGGGAGTGGTTCCGGATCCGGGCTGGCACTCGGAGCCCGCCCATGTGCAGGCCGCTCCGCTCGACCCGGGCTGGCACTTCGCGGCCCCCACGCTCGTCGATGACCCGGGCTGGAGCGTGGCCCCCGCGCAGGACCCCGGCTGGAGCTAGTCGGGCGCATGAATGTTCCCGATGACCCCAGGTTCCGCCGGGAGATGGCCTCGGCCTATCGCTCCGGCTGGCACTTCGTCGATCTCGCCACGGCCATCCCCCACCGTGGTGACTCGCTGAAGGTCACGCTCTTCGGAGAGCCGATCGTCGTCGCCCGCGAACAGGACGAAGACGTCCGTGCGTACCGCTGTCTGCGCCGTCCCCGCGGCGCTCCGCAGCCCATCCGCTGTGCCATCCGGTACGGCATGATCTTCGTCAACCTCGATCAGCGGGACCACCAGCTGATCGAACCAGAGGCCATCACCGCCACCCCCCGCAGTGCCTGAGCGATTCCCCCGTCGTTGTAGATCGCTCCGGCACTTCCCCCACACAGCGGCGCCATCGCGGACCTGAAACGCGATGGCGCCGCTGTGCGTCCGCGTGTCCGCCGTCAGGCGCGGCCCATCGCCCGGGTGAGGGCGATCTCGATGACGACCCGGTCCGGGTTCGGGGCCGGCGTGCGCCCGTACCGCTCGGCGTAGCGCTCGACGGCGTCCGCGACGGTCTCCGCCTCCGTACGGATGCGGGCGACGCCCTCCAGGGTGGCCCAGCGCCCCTTGTCGACCTGGCAGACCGCGACCCGCGCGCCGTCCGCGCCCGCCGCCAGGACGTTGGCGACCTTCCGGCTGTTCTTGTTGGTGATCACGCGCGCGTACCCGCCCTCGGGGTCGTACGTGACGCCGACCGCGACGACGTGCGGCGTGCCGTCCGGACGCGGGGTGGTCAGGGTGCACATGTGGTACTCGCGCCAGAAGCTCAGGTACGAGTCGGAGGGGTTCCTGGGGTCTGTGGCCATGCCCGGAAACTACCTGTGACGGGACTCCCTCCGATACCTTGAGCGGAATGGACTCAACTTTGTGTACGTTGGAAGGGTCATAGAGAGAGACGGACCCACGACGTTCGAGGAGGAGCACCGCACGTGGACGCCGAACTGACCAACAGGAGCCGGGACGCGATCAACGCGGCGAGCAGCCGCGCCGTGTCCCAGGGACACGCCGACCTGACCCCCGCCCACCTACTCCTTGCCCTCCTGGCCGGTCAGGACAACGAGAACATCACCGACCTGCTGGCCGCCGTCGGCGCCGACCAGGCCGTCGTCCGCGGCGGCGCGGAGCGGCTGCTCGCCGCCCTGCCCAGCGTCACCGGGTCCACGGTCGCGCCCCCGCAGCCCAACCGCGAGTTCCTCGCCGTCATCGCCGACGCCGACAAGCGCGCCAAGGAGCTCGGCGACGACTACCTGTCCACCGAGCACCTTCTCGCCGCGATCGCCGCCAAGGGCGGCCAGGCCGGTGAGATCCTCGACGCGCAGGGCGCGAGCGCATCGAAGCTGCTCGACGCGTTCGAGAAGAGCAGGGGAGGACGCCGGGTGACCACACCCGACCCGGAGGGGCAGTACAAGGCGCTGGAGAAGTTCGGCACGGACTTCACCGCCGCCGCGCGCGAGGGCAAGCTGGACCCGGTCATCGGCCGCGACCACGAGATCCGCCGCGTGGTCCAGGTGCTGTCCCGCCGCACCAAGAACAACCCGGTCCTCATCGGTGAGCCCGGCGTCGGCAAGACCGCCGTCGTCGAGGGCCTCGCCCAGCGGATCGTGAAGGGCGACGTCCCGGAGTCCCTGAAGAACAAGCGGCTCGTCTCGCTCGACCTCGGCGCGATGGTCGCCGGCGCGAAGTACCGCGGCGAGTTCGAGGAGCGCCTGAAGACCGTCCTCTCCGAGATCAAGGCGAGCGACGGCCAGATCATCACCTTCATCGACGAGCTGCACACCGTCGTCGGCGCGGGCGCAGGCGGCGACTCCGCCATGGACGCCGGCAACATGCTCAAGCCGATGCTGGCCCGCGGCGAGCTCCGCATGGTCGGCGCGACCACCCTCGACGAGTACCGCGAGCGGATCGAGAAGGACCCCGCCCTGGAGCGCCGCTTCCAGCAGGTCCTGGTCGCCGAGCCGACCGTCGAGGACACCATCGCGATCCTCCGCGGCCTCAAGGGCCGGTACGAGGCCCACCACAAGGTGCAGATCAACGACTCCGCGCTGGTGGCCGCCGCGACCCTCTCCGACCGGTACATCACCTCCCGCTTCCTCCCCGACAAGGCCATCGACCTCGTCGACGAGGCCGCGTCCCGGCTCCGCATGGAGATCGACTCCTCGCCCGTCGAGATCGACGAGCTCCAGCGCTCCGTGGACCGGCTCCGCATGGAGGAGCTGGCCCTCAAGAACGAGACGGACGCGGCGAGCAAGCAGCGCCTGGAGAAGCTCCGCCGCGACCTCGCCGACCGCGAGGAGGAGCTGCGCGGCCTGACCGCCCGCTGGGAGAAGGAGAAGCAGTCCCTCAACCGGGTCGGCGAGCTGAAGGAGCGCCTCGACGAGACCCGCGGCCGCGCCGAGCGCGCCCAGCGGGACGGCGACTTCGACACCGCCTCCAAGCTGCTGTACGGGGAGATCCCGGGCCTGGAGCGGGAGCTGGCGGAGGCCTCCGAGGCCGAGGCCCAGCAGGAGTCCGCCAAGGACACCATGGTCAAGGAGGAGGTCGGCCCCGACGACATCGCGGACGTGGTCGGCTCCTGGACCGGCATCCCCGCCGGCCGCCTCCTGGAGGGCGAGACGCAGAAGCTGCTCCGCATGGAGGGCGAGCTCGGCAAGCGGCTGATCGGCCAGTCGGAGGCCGTGCAGGCCGTCTCCGACGCGGTGCGCCGCACCCGCGCCGGGATCGCCGACCCCGACCGGCCCACCGGCTCCTTCCTCTTCCTCGGCCCGACGGGCGTCGGCAAGACCGAGCTGGCGAAGGCGCTCGCGGACTTCCTCTTCGACGACGAGCGGGCCATGATCCGCATCGACATGTCGGAGTACGGCGAGAAGCACTCCGTCGCCCGTCTGGTCGGCGCGCCTCCCGGTTACGTCGGCTACGAGGAGGGCGGCCAGCTCACGGAGGCGGTCCGCCGCCGCCCGTACAGCGTGGTCCTGCTCGACGAGGTGGAGAAGGCGCACCCGGAGGTCTTCGACGTCCTGCTCCAGGTCCTGGACGACGGACGCCTGACCGACGGGCAGGGCCGGACGGTGGACTTCCGCAACACCATCCTGATCCTCACCTCGAACCTCGGCAGCCAGTTCCTCGTCGAGCCTCTGACCTCGGAGGACGTGAAGAAGCAGCAGGTCCTGGAGGTCGTGCGGGCGAGCTTCAAGCCCGAGTTCCTCAACCGTCTCGACGACCTGGTCGTCTTCTCGGCGCTCGACCGGGCCGAGCTGGGCCGGATCGCGCAGCTCCAGATCGACCGGCTCGCGAAGCGGCTCGCCGAGCGGCGCCTCACCCTGGACGTCACCCCGGCGGCCCTGGAGTGGCTCGCCGAGGAGGGCAACGACCCGGCGTACGGCGCGCGGCCGCTGCGCCGCCTGATCCAGACGGCGATCGGCGACCGGCTCGCGAAGGAGATCCTCGCGGGCGAGGTCGTGGACGGCGACACGGTCCGGGTGGACCGCTTCGAGGACGGCCTGATCGTGGGGGCCGCTACACGTTGAAGGCGGTGAGGTGTACGAGGGCGGTGGTGCCCTCGTACACCACCTTCACGCTCACGTAGATCGACGAGCCGTAGTCCGTGTCCCGGCAGAGGTCCCCCTCGCAGGTGGCGGGGGCCTCGCCCTCCGGATAGCCGGCCTCCAGCCAGCCGGCGGCCCCGGCGCGCGGCATGCGGAAGTCCACGGTGACGAGGGATTCCTGCCAGTGCGCCTCGGTGCACCGGGCGTCCTCGGCGTCCACCGGAAGCCGGCCGTGCGCGAACTCCATCGCCGCGGCGCAGTCCACCGGATGCGGTTTCCCGGCCTCGCTGAACGAGTAGGCACCCCAGACCACCAGCGAGACCGGCAGACCGCAGAACACCGTCAGCGCCACGACGAGCCAGATCCACCACCGGGATTTCTTCTTCGTTTCCCCCATGGGCACGAGATCATGTCAGCTGGCAGCGGATCTTGCCGCTTCCGGACCGGCGGGGCTTGCCACGTACCGCCCGGCATGGGGGAGGATGGCGAGCATCCGTACGAAGGGAAATAACGGTGAGCATCGACCCGTCCTCGATTCCGAATTTCGGGGGCCAGCCCCAGCCTCAGGCCGCAGGACCGGCGGGCCCCGTCGTCCCCGACCAGGACCTCGTCAAGCAGCTCCTCGAGCAGATGGAACTCAAGTACGTCGTCGACGACGAGGGTGACCTCGCGGCGCCGTGGGAGGAGTTCCGCACGTACTTCATGTTCCGCGGCGAGGGCGAGCAGCAGGTCTTCTCGGTGCGGACGTTCTACGACCGCCCGCACGCCGCCGACGACCGCGCGAAGATCCTCGACGCGATCGACGACTGGAACCGCCGCACCCTGTGGCCCAAGGTCTACACGCACCTGCACGAGGAGGAGGACGGCTCCGCCACCCTCCGCCTCATCGGCGAGGCGCAGATGCTGATCGGCACCGGCGTCGCCCTGGAGCACTTCGTGTCCTCCACGGTCAGCTGGGTCCGCGCCTCCATCGAGTTCGACAAGTGGATCGTCGAGCAGTTCGGCCTGGAGTCCCCCGAGGAGAAGGCCACGGGCGACGACGAGGCCTGAGTCCTCCCCGTACCCCTGCCGCTCAGATCGCCATGCGGGCGAGCGTCAGGGCGTACGCCCCGTAGCAGCACGAGAGCCCGGCCAGGGCCGCGACCACCAGGATCGCGGCTCTCGGCCGGGCTTTCGTCAGTGCCGCCGCGAGCGGGAGCAGCAGCGGGAAGGCCGGCAGCAGGAAGCGCGGTTTGGACTCGAAGAAGCCCGAGCCGCCGACGGCGATGACGACGAGCACCGCCGTGTAGGCGAGGACGGGCAGCGGCAGCCGCTCCCCGCACACGAGGAGCGCGAAGAGCAGCACCCCGGCGCCGGTGATGAGCAGCGCCATCGCGAACCCGAACTGGGTCGGGCCGCCCAGCATGTCCCGTACGAAGACGAGCGCGCCCTTCCCGAAGTCGAAGCGGGACGTCCAGCCCTTCTGCACGGCGAAGTAGCCGCCGAGCGGATCGCCGCGGCGGACGCCGACCCACAGGACGTACGAGAGCCAGCCCGCCGGCGCGAGCAGGCCGGCCGCCGCCACGCGCGGCCCGGGCCGGCCCCGGGTCCGCCACAGCTCGCAGCCGACGGCGGCCAGGACGGCGGCGGCGACCGCGACCCCGTTCGGCCGGGTGAGCCCGGCGAGGCTCGCGAGGGCGGCCGCCCACAGCCAGCGCCGGGTGAGCAGCGCGTACAGCGCCCAGGCGGCGAACGCGGTCATCACCGGCTCCGTGTACGCCATGGTCAGCACGACCGAGTGCGGCAGCAGGCCCCACAGCAGGACGAGCACGGTGGCGGTCCCGCGCCCGCGCAGCCGCTCCCCGACCAGGTAGACGCCCCAGGCGGCGGCCCCGGCGGCGAGCCAGGACAGCAGCAGCCCGGCGGTGCCCCCGGTGACCGGCAGCACGGTGGTGACGGCCCGGACGAGCGCCGGGTAGAGCGGGAAGAAGGCCAGGTCGTTCAGGACCATCCCGTGGGCGCCGTGGAGGACGCGCCCGTAGCCGTGGGCGGCGATCCCGGCGTACCACTCGGAGTCCCAGGAGGTCGCGAGGAGCGCCCGGGGCGAGCGGCCGGAGTGCCGGGCCCACAGGGTGAGGACGAGCAGACCGGTGAGCCGGGCGGCGGCGAAGAGCCCGAGCGCGGGGGCCGCCCGGCGCAGTGCGCTCCGGGGGGGCCTGCGGTCGCGGGGGCCGCCGCGGACCGCGGCCGGGGCCGCCGGGCGGTCGAGGGTCTCGGCGGACAGGGTGTACCTCCGTGCGCGCGAATCCGGTCAGGGCACGGTTCATCGGTCTACCCGACCATCGGCCCGGCGCTGCGGAGACGCGCGCGGCGGAGGCCCGCCCGGGTGGAAAGTGGCGGCCGGGCGCGGGGGGCGGGCGTGTCGCCGTGACAGGAGTGACGGGATTGATTTCGCGCCACATTTTCAATTTAGATTGACCGTGGGACTCCCGGGCAGCAGGCTGATCACGTCCAAACGGCTTAAGGGGGCGGCGCATCGCCGCCCAACGCATCCAGGGGGATTCACTTTATGCGTAAGTCCATCGCTACCGCTCTCGCCACCGCCACCCTCGCGATCGGCGGCTCTCTGGCCGGCGCGGCGCCCGCCGGCGCGGCGACGACGCAGGGACCGGACGTCGCGGCGGCCGCGGAGAACAGCACCGCGGCACGCGCCATCTGCTACTCCGCCCACGTCCAGGGCGTGGGCTGGCAGGGGGCCGTCTGCGACGGCTCCGTGGCCGGCACGACCGGTCAGGCCCGCAACCTCGAAGCGCTCACGATCGCCACGGGTGGCACGGGTGGCCTGTGTGCCCGCGCCCACGTGCGCAACGTCGGCTGGCAGTCCTGGTCCTGCGCCGCGGACGGCACCGCCGTCGCCATCGGCACCACGGGCCGGAACCTCCCGATCGAGGCCGTGGAGATCCAGATCGGCACCGGCGAGGTCTGGGGCAACGCCCACGTGGCCGGTGTGGGCTGGCAGGGCGGCGTGTCGAGCTGGTACATCCAGGTCGGCACCACCGGCCAGGCCCGCGCGATGGAGGCCATCGCACTCGCCGTCTGATCCGTCTGATCGGTCCGACTTTCGACCGGGGGCGGGGCGGGGCGGGGTTGGTGCCCGGCTCCGCCCCTGCCCCGGGCCGCACCGTCGCCTCGCGCTCCGCACTGCGCCATACTTCCCCGACAACACGGGGCCATGCGCGGGAGGACGGACGACAGTGGACGGCACGGAAGGCCAGGAGGCCCGGCTTCTCGCCGCGCGTCTGGAGTACCTCTTCGAGAACGTCCAGCCGCTGGGCCGGCGTCACACGCTGCAGGAGGTCGTGGACGGCATCAAGAACGCCGACGACTCCGACGGGATCTCCCTGAGCGTGGGCCGGCTCTCGATGCTCATGAACGGCAAGGCGAGCAACCCGACCATCGGGACCCTGCGGGCCATCGCCCAGTTCTTCGGCGTTCCCGTCGCCTACTTCATCGACGACGACGTGGCCGAGCAGACGGTCGCGCAACTGGCTCTGCTGGGCGCGATGCGCCGTAACGACGTCCGCGCCGTGGCGATGCGGGCGGCGGCCGTGGCCACCTCCTCCGCACAGGGACTCGACCTCGTACGGAGCCTGGTCGAGCAGGCCGCCCGCGCGGCGCGCACGGCCAAGGCGGAAGCCGACGAACCGGATCCGCACACCGGCTGACCTCCTGTCAGCCGGACCTCCCCGCTGACTGATCTTCCTCCGGCCGGACACCCCCCACACCTATACTGCGCACGGGTGCGGGGGGCGCCCCCGCGGCCGCACCTCGCCGTGGTCAGGGGGAGGTTGCGCGATGCGTCATGACGCATGGTCGGAATTCAGCAGGCGATGTCGTCGGATCCTGAACGGCCTTCGGACAGACCGGCCGCAGACCGTCGAAGAACTGTGCCGGACCATCTCCGAGCAGCGCGGCCGAGGCCTGACGCTCTCTCCGCTGCCCCCGGGCGCGGGTGGATCCGGCGGTGTGTGCGGCCTGTTGGTGAGCCTCGGGGACGCGGACCACATCTTCTACGAGTCGTCCACGAACGCGCTCCACCAGAAGCACATCATCCTCCACGAGCTCGCCCACCTGCTCCTCGGGCACGGGAGCACGGCCGACGACACGGCGTCCCTGGGCGTCGAGCGGCTCTTCCCCGGCCTCGACCCCGCCATGGTCCGCCGGCTGCTCGCCCGGGGCCGGACCGACTACTCCCAGGTGCAGGAGCGCGAGGCGGAGCTCCTCGCCACGATGATCCACAACCGCACCACAGGACCGGCCGCCGACGCGTACGGCACCGCGCTGTCCGAGATGGCGCGCATCCTCGGGTCCGGGACGCGCGCATGACCGTGATCCGTCCCTTCGACGCGGTCCTGCTCGGCCCCCTGTGGATCGTGACCGTGTACTTCGCGCGGCGGGCGCTCACCGGGGATCGCCGGGCCTGGCCGCTCAGCGGCATGATCGCGCTGATCACGCTCTCCGTCACGCTCGGCGTGCCCGGCATCCGCAGAGCCCTGGAGACGGCGACCGGCGCGGTGGGCGTCACCACCCTCCTGACCCATCTGCTGTCCCTCGCCGCCCTCACCTGTCTGATCGCGTTCACCCGGCGCCTCACCCAGGGGACGGCAGCGGGGACGGCCGCGAAGCCCCGCGGCGGCCTGCTGCGGGCGCTCCCCCTTCCCGTGGCGGCGGTGGCCCTGTCCGTCGCGTTCTTCCTGAGCCCGCACCCGGACGCCGAGGCCCATCTGCTGACACAGACGCCCACCGCGTCGGTCTACGCCTACTGGAGCGTCTATCTGCTCTACGTGTGCTGGGGGATGGCCGAGTCGGGACGGCTGTGCCACCGGTACCGGAACGAGGCACCGCGCGGCCCGCTGCGGACCTCGCTCCACCTCCTGGGCGTGGCCACCGTCTCGGGCCTCGTCTACGTGGCGCACCGGGCGGTCTTCCTGGTCCTCGGCGTACGGGACTTCTGGCCGCTGCGCGAGGACGTCGTGGTCGCGACCACGCAGGCCCTGCTTGCCCTCACACTGCTCCTGACCGTGACCGGGATCGCCTGGCCGGGGCTGGCCGACCTCGACCGTGCCTGGCGGATCCGCCGCCTGCTGCGCCGGATCCGCCCGCTGTGGGAGGCGATCGGGGAAGCGGTCCCGGAGGTCGTCCTCCGGCTGCCGGACGAGCTGTCGAGCATGCCCGACGTGCTCCTCTACCGGCGGGTCATCGAGATCAGCGACGGGATGCTGGTCCTCGCCCCCGACTGCGGTGAGGCCGCCAGGGCCGAGGCACGCCGTCGGCTGTCCGCCGCCGGGCTGACGGGCGACCGGCTCGAGGCGGCGGTGGACGCCGCCTGCCTGCGGCGCGCCGTCGCCCGCCGGCGCGCCGGCCCCGACGCCCCGCCCGTGCCGGCGGTGCCCGCGCCGGGCGGGGGCGGACACCACCCGGGGGACCCGCAGGACCTTGAGGGCCCGAACGAGGGGGAGGCGCAGTGTGCCCGGTTCGAGCTGGTGGCCCGGTACTACACGAGCCCCCTGGTGATCGGCGTCGCCGGGGCGCTCCGGCACGATCCGCTCAGAGCCGCTTGAGCCGCGAGACGGCCTCCTCCAGGACCTCGGTCCGCTTGCAGAAGGCGAAGCGGACGAAGGGGGCGCCGGCCTCGCGGTGGTCGTAGAAGACGGCGTTGGGGATG
The DNA here is from genome assembly GCF_053616475.1 of Streptomyces sp. NPDC055815. Taxonomy (NCBI): domain Bacteria; kingdom Bacillati; phylum Actinomycetota; class Actinomycetes; order Kitasatosporales; family Streptomycetaceae; genus Streptomyces; species Streptomyces sp. NPDC055815. The sequence continues at coordinate 17,923 of NZ_JBSHDU010000016.1, forward strand.
GCGACGACGCCGGCGCGCTCCGGGAGGGAGCGGCAGAAGGCGAAGCCGTCGGTGGCGCCGAGGGGGCGGATGTCGGTGGTGACGAAGTAGGTGCCGGCCGGGCGGTAGACCTCGAAGCCGGCCTGGGCGAGGCCTTCGCTCAGCAGGTCCCGCTTGGCGCGCAGCTCGGCCCGGAGGGTGTCGAAGTAGGCGGCCGGGAGGCGCAGGGCCTCGGCGATCGCGTACTGGAAGGGGCCCGAGGAGACGTACGTGAGGAACTGCTTGGCCGAGCGGACGGCGGAGGTCAGGCCGGGGCTCGCGGTGAGCCAGCCGACCTTCCAGCCGGTGAAGGAGAACGTCTTGCCGGCCGAGCCGATGGTGACCGTGCGCTCCCGCATGCCCGGGAGGCTGGCGATCGGCAGGTGCTCGGCGTCGTCGAAGACCAGGTGCTCGTACACCTCGTCGGTGACGACGAGCAGGTCCCGCTCGATCGCGAGTTCGGCGACGGCGGTCAGTTCGGCGCGGGTGAGGACCGTGCCGGTGGGGTTGTGCGGGGTGTTGAGGAGGATCAGCCGGGTCCGGTCGGTGACGGCGGCCTTCAGCTCGTCGAGGTCGAGGACGTAGGTGCCCTCGTGGGGGCGGAGGGTGACGGGGACGCGGGTGCCGCCGGCCATCGCGATGCAGGCGGCGTACGAGTCGTAGTACGGCTCCAGGGCGATGACCTCGTCGCCGGGCTCGACCAGGGCGAGCAGGGCCGCCGCGATCGCCTCGGTGGCGCCCGCCGTGACGAGGACCTCGGTGTCGGGGTCGTACGCCAGGCCGTACCGCTCCCGCTGGTGGTCGGCGATCGCCGTCCGCAGCTCGGGGATGCCGGGGCCGGGCGGGTACTGGTTGCCGAGGCCGTCCCGCAGCGCGCGGACCGCCGCCTCCCGGATCTCCTCGGGGCCGTCGGTGTCGGGGAAGCCCTGACCGAGGTTGATCGACCCGGTCCTGGCGGCGAGCGCGGACATCTCGGCGAAGATCGTCGTCCCGAACTCGGCGAGGCGGCGATTGAGCAGCGGTCGTGTCATGACGGCCATCCTGGGGCCAAGCCGCCCCCGGGCCAAGCCCGCCTCGGGTGCAAGCTCTGGACTTGCTCAAGTGCGCTTTGACGGGTGACCGGAGCGGGGATCGCCCTGGCATGGACATCGCATTCTTCTTCCTCGGGGTCGCGGCCGTGATCGCGTTCGGGGTGTGGCTCGTCGCGAGCGGGATGAAGGGGACGAGCGGGACGAAGCGCGGGGGGCGCGGCGGCGACAGCTGGTGGGCCGGTTCCTCGTCCTCGTCGACCTCTTCCTCTTCCTCCTCGTCCGCCTCCTCCTGCTCCTCGTCCTCGTCGTTCTCCTGCTCCAGCTCCTCGTGTTCGAGCTCGTCCTGCTCGTCGTCCTCGTGCTCCAGCTCCTCGTGCAGCTGAAGCTCTGGACTCGCTCAAGTCCGCTTTGACGGGGTGCCGGGGCGGGCATCCCCCTCGCACAGAAGAACGGGGGTAGTACAGATGGAAATCGTGATCTTCATCGTCTTCGCGCTGGTGGTCATCGGACTGTTCTCCGGCGGCAAGAAGTCGGGGGGCCGCAAGCGGCGCGGTGGGCGCAAGGGCGGCGGCTGGGCCGACGGCGGTGGTGGCGGCTGCGGCGGCAGCAGCTCCTGCGGGTCCGGCTGTGGCGGTGGTGGCTGCGGCGGCGGCAGCTGAGTGAACAAGTGAACTGTTGGGTCCCCGAAGGGGTTGGAAAACACGGCAAGTTGGGTAAAAACGCTGCGAGTCGCCCGACGCACGTGGTTCTCTCGCTCCTGACAGAGACAGCCCTCGGACCGTGTGTGGACCCGAGCCGGCGATTCCCCACTCCCGTAGAACCCTTCTCCGGGGCGCCCCCGGCCCACCCGTCAAACCGTGTTTGCGGAGCCGACCCATGCTCACCACCTTGAAGACCTCCTACACCGATACGCGCGCGGCCGATCTGGCCTGGGCCCTCGGGCGCGAGCCGCTGCCCGCGCTCGCCGTGCTCGATCTCGAACTCTCCGGAGCCAAGCTCCAGTTGAGGCTGCTCGGCGCCTCCCACCAGGTTCTCCTGGAGGAGGAGGGGCGCCACTGCTCGGAGACCGTGGCCTGCATGCCCGGCAGCAGCACCCCGCTCCCGCTCGGCGTCTCCAAGCGCGTCGGCGAATGGGAGTACGAATTCGCGGCGCGCGTCGAGACGCTCTCGCACGGCTGCTTCGCGGGCCGTGCGCAGGAGCTGCTCGCGCTCGTCGCCGACCATCCCAACGGGCTCGCGGGGACCTTCCCCGGCTCCCCGCACGCCTTCACCGCGATGCTGGCGCAGCGTCACGAGGGCCAGGTGCGGTGGCGCACCTGGCACGCCTACCCGCAGGAGGGGCAGTTGGTGGTGACCAGGACCCGCATCGCCGCACGTATGCCCGCAACGCTCTGATGCGCCCTCCCGACACCCCATGTGCACTCGTGTGGGTGACAAGGGGTGTGACAGTCGTGACGTAGCGTTACGGACATGATCGAGCCGACCGTGACCATGCCGCCCAAGCGGGTGCGCCGGCCGCCCGCGCGGCGGTCCGTGCGGCCGCCGCGCGAGGCGGTGCGGTTCCCGGTCCTCGCGGTCGTCTTCGTCTGCGCCGCCTGCGGCCTGGTCTACGAGCTGGAACTGGTCGCCCTCGCCTCCTACTTGATCGGCGACTCCGTCACCCAGGCGTCCGTCGTGCTCTCCGTGATGGTCTTCGCGATGGGGGTGGGCTCGCTCCTCGCCAAGCGGCTGCGCTGCCGGGCCGCCGCCGGCTTCGGCCTGGTCGAGGCCGGGCTCGCGCTGATCGGCGGCTGCTCGGCGATGGTGCTGTACGCGTCCTTCGCCTGGCTCGGCGAATCGCGGTACGTGCTCGTGGCGTTCTCGCTGGCGATCGGCGTGCTCATCGGCGCCGAGATCCCGCTCCTGATGTCGCTGATACAGCGGGGACGGGCGGCGGGGGCCGATCGGGCGGCGCACGCCGCCGGCTCCGGGCGGGCCGGCCGGCAGGCCCCGCCCGGGGAGCGGGACGACGCCGCGGGGACGGTCGCCGACCTCTTCGCCGCCGACTATGTCGGCGCGCTCGTCGGCGGCCTCGCCTTCCCCTTCCTGCTGCTGCCCTGGCTCGGCCAGCTCACCGGCGCGCTCGTCACCGGCGCGGTCAACGCCGTCGCGGGCGGCGGCCTCGTGCTGTGGGTGTTCCGCCGCGACCTGACCCGTCGGTCCCGTGCGCTGCTCGTGGCCGTGAACGTGGGCGTCCTCGCCGTCCTCGCCACCGCGACCGTCCTCGTCGACGACTTCGAACAGGCCGCGCGCCGGGCCGTCTACGGGGACCGGGTGCGGGTCGCCGTCCACACCGACCTCCAGGAGGTCGTGGTGACCGGGGGCCGCGCGGAGCTGCCCGACCTGTTCCTCGACGGACGCCTCCGGGTGGCCGGCCGGGACGAGTACCGCTACCACGAGGCGCTCGTCCACCCCGCGATGAACGGCAGCCACAGGCGCGTACTGATCGTCGGCGGCGGCGACGGCATGGCCGCCCGCGAGGTCCTGCGCTACGCCGGGGTCCGCTCCGTCACCGTCGTCGAGCTCGATCCGGGAGTCGTCCGCCTCGCCCGTACGGACCCGGCGCTCGCCGCCCTCAACGCCCAGGCCTTCCGCGACCCCCGCGTCCGCGTGGTCTACGCGGACGCGTTCCGCTGGCTGCGGGGCGCCGCCGATCGTCTGCAGGAACGGTACGACGTGGTGATCTCCGATCTGCCCGACCCCGGGATCACCCCCAGCACCAAGCTCTACTCGGAGGAGTTCTACGGCCTGGTGGCCCCGGTGCTCACCGCCTCCGGACGGTTCGCCGTGCACGCAGGATCGGTCACCGACCGGCCCCGCACCTACTGGACCGTCGACGCCACCCTGCGCGCCGCCGGCTTCGCGACCCGGCCGTACAGCGCGAGCGGCCGCACCCCCGGCTTCGCCGCGGGACCCGACCGCGCCGACCGCACCAGCGGTACGGAGCGGGGGCCGGGGGACTGGGGCTTCCTCCTGGCCGTACGGGGCGGGCGGCCGCCCGCGCTCCGCCTCGCCGCCGACGCGCCCCGGCTGCGCTCGCTCGGCGCCGGGACCCTGGAGAGCGCGGCGCGCCGCGCCGAACGGACCCGGGGCGCCGAACCGCCGCCCTCGACCCTGGTGCACCCCCGGTACGGAGCCTGACCCGGCTGCCGGGACGGCTGCCGGGACGTCCGCCGGGACCCGTCTGCCGGGCGCAAACAGGCGACGCCGCGCCCCGCCCTGAGTAGGCTCGGCTTCCATGGAGCATGAGGTGTTCGTTCCCGTCCCGGCCGAGGCCCTGCGCGCGACGCTCACGGACCCGGCCCGCGTGGTGCGCTGCGTGCCCGGTCTCCAGCGGGACGCCGACGCGGAGGCGGGCCCCCTCACGGGCCGGCTGAAGGTGCGGGTCGGCGGCAACACCATCACCTACCGGGGCGCCCTGCGGGTCGTCGAGCGGGACGGTGCCATCACCTACGAGGGCGAGGGCACCGAGGCCCGGGGCAAGGGCTCGGCCGAGCTGTCCCTCACCGTCGTCCTCACCCCGGTGGCCGAGGGGACCAGCCTGAGCTTCACCGGCGCCCTCACCGCGGTCGGCCGGCTCGCCGACGCCACGGACGAGGCACGCGCCACGGCCGGCGTCAGGCTCCTCGACAGGTTCGTGGAGGCGGTCGCCGCGCTCGCCGAGGAGCCCGAGGCCCTCGAAGAGGCCACCGACGACGACGGGGTCGACGACGGGGTGGAGGAGCCCGCCCGGGGCGTCGCCTTCGACGCGGTCGTGCCGCCGTCCCCCCTCGACCCGCTGCTCGACGAGGACTTCGCCGACACCCCGATCGAGTTCCCCGCCCCGCAGCCCGCCGCCGAGGCCGCCCACGCCCGCCGGACCATGATCGGGCGGAGCGCCGAGGAGGTCGACCACGCCCCGCCGCGCGGCCGCTACGCCCCCGTCCCCGCCCCCGAGGCGACGAGCGCCGGCGCCACCCTCCGCTGGATCGCCCCGGCCGCCGCCCTCGCCCTCGCCTCGGCCGTCGTCGTCGGCCGGGCCCTGCGCCGCCGCCGCTGAAACGCTCCGATCAGAGCTAGGGTCACGGCGTGAGCATGCAGACGCGACTGACGGCGGGCGACGCCGAGTTGACCATCAACCCCGACCACGGCTGCCGGATCGAGAGCCTGCGCATCGCCGGCACCGAGGTCCTGCGCCAGGGCGAGCGCTACGGAAGCTTCCCGATGGTGCCCTGGTGCGGGCGGACCGAGAACGGCCGCTTCCGCAACGGCGCCACCACGCACCAGCTCCCGGTCAACGCCGCCCCGCACGCCATCCACGGCACCGTCCGCGACCTCGCCTGGAAGACCGCCCGGAGCTCCGCGACCGAGGCCGTCTTCACCTGTGAGCTCGGCGACCCCTGGCCGTACCAGGGCCGGGTCACCCAGGTCTTCGAGCTGTCCGAGGACTCCCTCACCCTCCGCTTCGGCGTCGAGACCTACGACGACTCCTTCCCGGCGCAGGCCGGCTGGCACCCCTGGTTCCTGCGCAACCTCGGGCAGGGCGGTCAGGACGTACGGATCGACTTCACGCCCGCCTGGCAGGAGCAGCGCGGGGAGAACCACCTCCCCACCGGCCACCGCATCGACCCCCTCCCCGGCCCCTGGGACGACTGCTTCGGCATGCCCGACGGCGTCGACGTCACCCTCGTCTGGCCGGAGGAGCTGGAGATCCGGGTCGCGAGCCGCGCCGAGTGGGTCGTGATCTACGACGAGCCCGCCGAGGCGGTCTGCGTCGAGCCGCAGTCCGGCCCGCCGAACGGCCTCAACACGCATCCGCGCCTGGTCACCCCGATCGACCCCCTGGAGGTCGAGAGCACCTGGAGCTGGCGGCGGCTTTAAGCTCAGGGGCATGACTGACGTACGCGCTGAGCTGCTCCAGCAGATCAAGGACAAGGCCGTGGTGCACGGCAAGGTGACCCTCTCCTCGGGTCTGGAAGCCGACTACTACGTGGACCTGCGCCGGATCACGCTGGACGGTGCGGCTTCGCCGCTGGTCGGCCAGGTCATGCTCGAACTGACCAAGGACCTCGACTTCGACGCGGTCGGCGGCCTGACGCTGGGCGCCGACCCGGTCGCGACGTCGATGCTGCACGCCGCCGCCGCGCGGGGCGAGCGGCTCGACGCCTTCGTCGTCCGCAAGGCCGCCAAGGCCCACGGGATGCAGCGCCAGGTCGAGGGCCCGGACATCAAGGGCCGTCGCGTCCTGATCGTCGAGGACACCTCCACCACCGGCGGCTCGCCGCTGACCGCCGTCGAGGCGGCGCGAGCGGCCGGCGCCGAGGTCGTCGCCGTCGCCACGATCGTGGACCGGGCCACCGGAGCCGGCGAGAAGATCAGCGGCACGGCGGGCGTTCCGTACCTCTACGCGTACGCGCTGGACGAGCTCGGCCTGGCGTAACCGCCGCGAAGTCGTGACTTAGGTCCCGGACCCCCGCCAGAACGGTCCTGACCTGCACTTTTATCGAAGGGCGGGGTGTTTCACGTGAAACACCCCGCCCTTCGTCATGCCGCGCCCGTGGGAGCCCGCACAAGAGTCTGGAAAGATGGGCCGCGACGATGACGTCGCCCCTAGGTCAGGGACAGCAACGCACACACCCCGCACATCACAAGGAGCGGACGAATGCCCATCGCAACCCCCGAGGTCTACGCCGAGATGCTCGACCGGGCGAAGGCTGGCAAGTTCGCCTACCCGGCCATCAACGTGACCTCGTCCCAGACCCTGCACGCTGCGCTGCGCGGCTTCGCGGAGGCCGAGAGCGACGGCATCATCCAGATCTCGACCGGCGGTGCCGAGTTCCTGGGCGGTCAGCACAACAAGGACATGGTCACGGGCGCCGTTGCCCTGGCCGAGTTCGCGCACATCGTCGCCGCGAAGTACGACATCACGGTCGCCCTCCACACCGACCACTGCCCGAAGGACAAGCTGGACGGCTACGTCCGTCCGCTGCTCGACGTCTCCGCCGAGCGCGTCGCCAAGGGCCTGAACCCGCTGTTCCAGTCGCACATGTGGGACGGCTCCGCCGAGACCCTCGCCGACAACCTGGCCATCGGCCAGGAGCTGCTCGCGAAGGCCGCCGCCGCCAAGATCATCCTTGAGGTCGAGATCACCCCGACCGGCGGCGAGGAGGACGGTGTCAGCCACGAGATCAACGACGAGCTGTACACCACCGTCGAGGACGCCATCCGCACCGCCGAGGCCCTCGGCCTGGGCGAGAAGGGCCGCTACCTGCTCGCCGCGTCCTTCGGCAACGTGCACGGCGTCTACAAGCCGGGCAACGTCGTGCTCCGCCCGGAGCTCCTCAAGGACCTCCAGGCCGGTGTCGCCGCCAAGTTCGGCAAGGCCGACCCGTTCGACTTCGTCTTCCACGGCGGCTCGGGCTCGACGGCCGAGGAGATCGCCACGGCCCTGGAGAACGGCGTCGTGAAGATGAACCTCGACACCGACACCCAGTACGCCTTCACCCGCCCGGTCGTGGACCACATGTTCCGCAACTACGACGGTGTCCTGAAGGTCGACGGCGAGGTCGGCAAGAAGTCCACCTACGACCCGCGCACCTGGGGCAAGCTGGCCGAGGCCGGCATGGCCCAGCGCGTCGGCGAGGCCTGTGTCGCGCTGCGCTCGGCCGGCACGAAGCTGAAGTAAGTCCGTGCACGACGGGCCCGGTACCTCCCGAGGTGCCGGGCCCTCGTGCGTCCCTGGAGGGCTGATGTACGACTTCGACCGTGAGATAGACCGGCACGGGACCTGGTCCGTGCAGTGGGACGGCATCGCGGACCGCTTCGGCGTCGCCGACCTGCTGCCCTTCACCATCTCCGACATGGACTTCGCCTCCCCGCCGGAGGTCCTCGCGGCCCTGCGCGAGCGCGTCGACCACGGGGTCTTCGGCTACACGGACTGGCGGCTCGGCGAGTTCCGGGAGGCGATCCGCCACTGGTACGCGAGCCGGTACGGCACCGGGATCGACCCGGAGACGCTGGTGTACGCGCCCTCGGTGCTCTCCCAGCTCTCGCAGCTCCTCCAGATGTGGACGGAACCCGGCGACGGCGTGGTCGTCCACACCCCCACGTACGACGGCTTCCGCAAGGCCGTCACCGGGCTCGGACGCGAGCTGCGGGGCGTCCCGCTCGACGACCCGGAGGCCCTGGAGCGGGAGCTCGCCCGCCCGGACAGCCGGATGCTGCTGCTCTGCTCCCCGCACAACCCGACCGGCCGGGTGTGGACGGAGGAGGAGCTCAAGGGCTTCGCCGCGCTGGCCGAGCGGCACGGCGCGGCCGTCGTCAGCGACGAGATCCACGCCGACCTGACGACCGACGGCCACCGGCACATCCCCTGGACCCGGATCGCCGAACCGGGCCGGGGGAGCCGCTGGGCCCTGGTCACCTCCGGCACCAAGGCCTTCAACTTCCCGGCGCTCTCCGGTTCGTACGGCATGGTCGGCGACCCCGACGAGCGCGCGGCCTTCGTGCGGCGCATGGAGACCGGCGAGGGCCTCGCCTCACCCGCCGTGCTCTCCCTGACCGCGCACATCGCGGCGTACCGGCAGGGCGCTCCCTGGCTGGACGAGCTGCGCGGATACGTCGCGGGCACGATGGGCCTGGTCCGGGAGCGCCTCGCGGACGGGCTGCCCGAGGTCGACTGGGCGCCCCCGCAGGCCGGCTATCTGGCCTGGATCGACCTGCGGCCGCTCGGGATCGAGGAGACCCGGCTCCAGGAGGAGCTGGTGGAGGTGGAGAAGGTCGCGATCATGCCGGGCGGGGTGTACGGCACGCCCGGCTTCGTCCGGCTGAACGTCGGCTGCCCGCGGAGCAAGGCCGAGCGGGGCGTGGGCGCGTTGATCCGCGCGGCGAACCGGCTGCGTACGGCCTGAGGTCCCGCGTCCGGGCGGCGGCGAACCGGCTGCGTACGGACTGAGCGGGGGCGTGGTCGACCGGCTGCGTCCGGCCTGATCCCGGCGCGCGGGGGCCTCCGCTTCTTGGGACCATGCAGACATGGGTGCGGCTACGGGCGTGCGCGACGTGCGGATGGCCTCGGGGAGCGGCCGGTGGATCGTGTTCACCACCGTCCTCGGCTCCGGGATGGCACTGCTCGACTCGACCGTCGTCAATGTCGCCCTGCCGCACATCGGCGAGGACCTGGGCGCCGACCTCGCCGTCCTCCAGTGGACCGTCAACGCCTACATGCTCACCCTCGCCGGGCTGATCCTGCTCGGCGGCTCCCTCGGCGACCGGTTCGGGCGGCGGAAGGTCTTCGTCGTCGGCGTGGTCTGGTTCGCCCTCGCCTCCCTGCTGTGCGGGCTCGCCCCGAACGCCGGGGTGCTGATCGCGGCCCGTGCCCTCCAGGGCGTCGGCGGGGCGCTGCTGACGCCCGGCTCCCTCGCGCTGATCCAGGCGAGCTTCCACCCGGACGACCGGGCGCGGGCGGTCGGTCTCTGGTCGGGCTTCGGCGGTGTGGGCGCGGCGATCGGCCCGTTCGTGGGCGGCTGGCTGGTGGACGGTCCCGGCTGGCGGTGGGTGTTCCTGCTGAACGTGCCGCTCGCCGCGCTCTGCGTACCGGTCGCCCTGCGGCACGTCCCGGAGTCGCGGGACGAGACCGCGCACGGCCGCTTCGACGTGCTCGGCGCGGTCCTGGGCGCGGTGGCGCTCGCGCTCGTCACGTACGCGCTGATCGGCGCGGCCTGGTGGGCCGGGGCGGCCGGGATCGTGGCCGGCGCGGGGTTCGTGGGGGTGGAGCGGCGGCGCGGGGAGCGGGCGATGGTGCCGCCGTCGATCTTCCGCTCGCGCCTGTTCACCGCGGTCAACCTGGTGACCCTCTGCGTGTACGCGGCGTTCGGCGGTTTCTTCTTCCTGGCCGCCCTCCAGCTCCAGGTGGTCGCCGGCTACTCGGCGCTCGGCGCGGGTGTGGCGCTGCTGCCGACGACCGTGCTGATGCTGCTGCTCTCCGCGAAGTCCGGGGAGCTGGGGGAGAAGATCGGGCCGCGGATCCCGCTCACGGTGGGGCCGCTGCTGTGCGCCGCCGGGATGCTGCTGATGCTGCGGGTCGGGGAGGACGCCTCGTACGTGACCGACGTGCTGCCGGCGATGCTCGTCCTCGGGCTCGGCATGACGACCCTGGTCGCCCCGCTGACGGCGACCGTCCTCGCCTCGGTGGACGTGTCCCGGGCGGGCCTCGCGAGCGGCATCAACAACGCGGCCGCCCGCGCCGCCGGGCTGATCGCGGTGGCCGCGCTGCCGCTGCTCGCCGGGATGGGCCCGGAGGCGTACCGCTCGGCGGAGGAGTTCGGGGAGACGTTCCGGCGGGCGATGCCGATGTGCGCGGGGATCCTCGTGGTGGGCGCGGTCCTCGCCTGGACGACGATGCGGACGCCCGCCGCGGCGGCGGACTGCCACCCGGAGTGCAAGGTCCACTGCGGGGTGCAGTCCCCGCCGCTCGACCCGGGGCGGCGGGACGCGGCTCCCTGACCGGTTCGGCCGCTGTTACCGCGTGAGCTCGGCGTACGCCTCGGCGCTGCTGTCCTTCAGGAACTGCCCGCAGCGCTCCGCCTCGTCCTGCTCACCGATCGCCTCGGCGGCGCGGGCGAGCGCGGCCAGGCAGCGCAGGAAACCGCGGTTGGCCTCGTGCTCCCAGGGGATCGGGCCGTGGCCCTTCCAGCCCGCGCGGCGCAGCGCGTCGAGGCCCCGGTGGTAGCCGGTGCGGGCGTAGGCGTACGACTCGACCACGCGGCCCCCCTCCCAGGCCTCGTCGGCGAGCAGCGCCCAGGCCAGGGAGAAGGTGGGGTGGGCGGCGACGACCTCGACGGGCGCCTTCGACTCCTCGACGAGCAGGCGGTTCGCCTCCTCGTTCTCCGGCAGGTAGGTCGGGTTCGGCCCGCTCAGCAGGTTCTGGTGAATGTCCATGCCTGCAGTCTGCCATCAGGGAACCGGCGGCCGAGGGGCCGATTCAGCTGCGGCATTCGGATTCGGTGGGCGCCCCGCCGCGGCTCCTGGACTTGGTGGTGCGCTGGGCGGGGCCGGACGGGGAGAGCGTCCGCAGGGTCATCAGACAGGGGTCCTGGTCGAGCACGCGCCGCTGGAGCTCCTGCAGGGCACGGCCCGGCTCGGTGCCGAGTTCCGTGGTGGTGCGGTGGCGGTAGTCCCGGTGGAGCCGGAGCGCCTCCGCGCCCCGCTCGGCGCGGAACAGGGCGAGCATGAGCAGCCAGACGAGCCGCTCGCTGAGCGGGTGGCGGTGGAGCAGGAAGTAGAGGTACGGGATGGCGTTGCGGTGCCGGCCGAGGTCGAGCTCGATCTCGGTGCGCAGCTCCATGTCGGCGAGGAACCGCTCGTCCCGGTAGACCCGTTCCCGGGCCAGGGCCGGGGCCTCGATGCCCTCGGCCAGGGGGCCGGTGACCAGGATGCGGGCGTCGTCGAGGTAGCGGGCGGCCTCGTGGAGGTTGCCCGTGAGCGCGGAGGCCGTTCCGGCGGCGGCGAGCCGCTCGTACTCCTGGAGGTCGACGAAGGCGTCGCCGGTCAGCAGCCGGTAGCCGCCGGAGGTCCAGAGGATGCGGGGCATGTCGGCGGGGGCGCGCCCCGTCTCCCCCGTGTCGGCGGCGGGGAAGGCGGTGAACGCGGCGCGGAGACCGGAGACGTACTTCTGGAGCAGGTTCTTGGCGTAGGTGGGCGGGTCGTCCCCCCACAGCGCGCCGGTGAGCAGTTCGGGGCCGGAGGTGAGTCCGGGCCGGAGCAGGAGGACGGCAAGGAGGGCCTGTTGCTTCGGCGGCCCCAGTTCGAGCGGGGTGCCGTCGACGAGGCCCTGGAGGGGGCCGAAAAGAGTCAGGTGGAGGCGGGGCCCTCCGTCGTTCCGGTCCGGTCCGGTGTGGCGTAAGAGAACGCTGGACATGGTTCGACGCTAAGCGTTACCGGGCGGTTGCCCCGTGGAGTTTTTGTGAACGATTGCCTGCGCGCCCCTTGACGCGGGGAGGAACCTCTGATTCCGAGAGCGGGGCCGCGGGGCGGGCGGCGCCCCTGCCCCTTCCTTCTTCCTTCACGGGTTCTTCCAGCGGGTCTTCCAGTGCCCTCGTGCAGGGTTCCGCAGGTCCGGTACCCGTTCAGGGAGACACCATGACCAGAACAGCCGATACAGCAGCATCGACTCCCGCGCGACCCGCGCTGCGTTACGACGCCACGGTTCCGCGTGCCATGGTTCACCGCGCCGCCGTGGCCGAGGTCTTCCTCACCGACTCGCGACCCACACCCGGGAAGGAGGAGACCTTCGACATAGCGGCGCAGCTGCCCCGCGCCCACATCATCGGCGAGACCGCCGGCGCCCACGACTTCCTGCTCCTCCTGGAGGTCATCAGACAGTCCGGCGTCTACATAGCCCACCGCTACGAGGACGTGCCGCTGGAGGAGTCCTTCATCTTCCGCGGCCTGCGGACCCGGCTGACGGACCTCGCGGCGATCCGTACCGGCGACCGGCCCGCCGAGGCGGTCGTCACCCTCACCTGCATGCCGCAGCGCAAGCGCAACGGCCGGGTGCAGGCCCTCGACTTCACCGGTTCGCTCGCCATCGACGGACAGCGGGCCATCAGCATCGACGGCGGCCTCGCCTTCTTCTCCAAGCCGGTCTACCAGGCGCTCCGCACCCGGCAGCGGGCCGGCATCGAGGGCGTCAGCAGCCTCGTGCCGGAGTACGTCCGGGCGGAGCCCTCGACGGTCGGGCGCCGCAATCCGTACAACGTGGTGATCACGCAGCCGCTGTCCGCGGGGGACAGCGCGATGGCGTCGATGGTGGTGGCCGACCAGAGCCACCCTCACCTCTTCGACCACCGGCTCGACCACGTCCCGGGCAATCTGCTCCTGGAGGCGGCCCGCCAGCTGGCCACCGGCGCCGTCGCCCACCTGCACGGCATCGCGCCCGACGGGCTCGGGGTCGTCAGCGTGGACGTCGACTTCCGGGAGTTCGCCGAGCTCGACCTGCAGACCCGGGCCGTCGCCCGCGTCGAGCAGCTGCGGCACGACGAGACCCTCGGGACGCTCGTCGTCCCGGTCGTCGTCGACTTCGAGCAGCGCGACCGGACCATCGCCTCCCTCAAGCTGGAGGTGGCCCAGTGAGCGGCGGTGCCGGCCCCCGGATTCGGGCCGTCGTCCTCGACTACGGCGGCGTCCTCACCAATCCCCTCCACGAGACGTTCGCCGCGTTCGCCGACGTCGTCGGCATCCCCCTGGAGCAGCTCCAGGCCGCGTTCGCCGCGGCGACCGGGGCCGACGGGCGCTCGCCCATGGCCGACCTGGAGACCGGCCGGTGCACCGAGGAGGAGATGGTCCTCCGCGTGCTGCGCGAGGTGCCCGGCTCGCCCGGCCTCGAACTGCTCGGCGGGGTGCCCTTCGGAGAGCTGTGGTTCCGTGCCCGGCTCGTCAACGAGACGCTCGTCGGCCGCCTCGGGGAGCTCCACGAGGAGGGCTACCTCATCGCCCTCCTCACCAACAACGTGAAGGAGTGGGGCCCCCGCTGGCGCGCGGGCCTCCCCCTCGACGAGATCTTCCACACCGTCGTGGACTCCTCCGCCGAGGGCGTCCGCAAGCCCGATCCCGAGATCTACCGGCGGCTCCTCGACCGGCTCCCCGTACCCGCGGAGGAGTGCCTCTTCGTCGACGACCTGGCGGAGAACTGCACGGCGGCCGAGGACCTGGGAATGACCGCGATCCGCTTCACCACCACCGGCGCCACGCTGCGGGCGGTCGACGCCCTGCTCGACGAGCGCGGTGCCCACCGGACGAGGACGAGCGCGCCATGAGCAGAACAGCGAAGGCGGACGACATCCTCGTCGTCGGGGCCGGACCGACCGGCCTCGCCACCGCCTGCACCCTCCTCCGGCACGGTGTGGAGTGCCGCGTCGTGGACCGGCGCGGCGGGCCCGCGTCCGAACCCAAGGCCCTCATCCTGTGGAGCGGCGCCCTGGAGATCCTGCGCCGCATCGGGGTCGCCGGGCAGCTGCGGGACCGGAGCCTCGCGCTGGCCGGCGCGAGCTACTGGTCCCGCGGCCGACGGGTCGGCGCGGTCCGCTTCGGCGCCCTCGAAGGGACCGCGTTCCCCGCACCGCTGTGCGTCCCGCAGTCCGTCACGGAGAGCGTCCTCTACGAGCGGCTGCTCGAACTCGGCGGCCAGGTCGACTGGAACACCGAGGTCACCGGCGTCCGCACCGCCCCGGCGGGCGGCGCCGCCGCCGAGGTCGACCTGGCCGGACGCCGGGACGACCGCACGGAGGAGGCCGCCCCCCGCTGGCTGATCGCCGCCGACGGCGCGCACAGCCGGGTACGGGAGGCGGTCGGCATCCCCTTCGAAGGAGGCGCCTACGCCCGGGACTTCCTCCTCGGCGACGGCGAGTACGCCGGCCGGCTGCCCGAGGACGAGGTGCAGTACCACCTCACCCCGCACGGGGTGCTCGTGGTGGTGCCGCTGCCCGGCGGCGGACACCGGGTCTTCTTCGACCGGGAACCGGCCGGCGAGACCCGGCCGCCCACCGAGCGGGAACTCCAGCGCCACCTCGACGAACGCGGCCCCGACGGCTGGTCCCTGGAACGCACCTGGTGGAGATCCACCTTCCGCGTGCACACCAAGGTCGCCGCGAGCTTCCGCAGCGGCGGCGTGTTCCTCGCCGGCGACGCCGCGCACTGCCACAGCCCGGCCGGCGGGCAGGGCCTCAACACCGGGGTGCAGGACGGCTTCGACCTCGGCTGGAAGCTCGCCGCGGTCGCCCGGGGCGCCGACCCCGTACTCCTCGACAGTTACGAGACCGAGCGGCGGCCCGCCGCCCTGCGGGCGCTGAAGAACTCCGACCGGCAGACCAAGCTGTGGATGCTGCGGTCCGGTCTGCGCCGGACCGTGCGGGACCGGGTCCTGACCCTGGCGACCCGCAGCGGCGCCCTGGACCGCAAGCTCGTCCCCGAACTGGCCCAGATCGCCCCCGACCTGACGGGCAGTCCGGCGGTGCCGGGGCGCCTGGACGCCGCACCCGGCGCCCGGCCCGCCCCGGGGCCCCGGCCGCAGGCCGGCCGGCGGCTGCCCGACACCGTGTGGGAGCCCCTCGCGGGCACCCGCGACCGGACCGCCCACGGCTTCCTCGCCGCCGGCCGGCACGCCCTGCTCGTCGTCACCTCCGGCGCGCCCGGGGGAGCGGCCGCCGAGACCGCGGAACGCCTGCTCCGGTCCGTACGGCAGTCGCCGCTCGCCGCGCAGATCGACGTCCTGCTGCTCGCGGGGCGGGACGGGGACAGGGACGGGGCCGGTGCTGCGGGCGGTACGGAACCCGGCGTCCGGTACGCCGTGGCCGTGGAAAGCGAGCCGCTGTTCACCCGCTGGGCACCGGACGCGCCCCTGGTCCTTTACGTCCGCCCGGACGGCGTGACCGCGGCCTTCGCCACGGCCGACCGCTGGCGGGAGCTGCTCCGGCACGTACCGACGGTGCGGCCGGACGCGGACACGGGCGCGGACGCGCATACGGGCACGGACACGGGTACGCGCTCGGACGAGGGCGCCGGCACCGAGTCCGGGGGCGTGTCCGCGCCGTCCGGGCCCGTCGCCGGCGCGCGGCAGGGGAGTGACGGCGCATGACCGAGCCGTACCCCGCGTCCCCGGGCTCCCCCGGGGACGCGCCCCTCCGCACCGCCGTCGTGACCGGACCGACCGGGCTCCTCGGCACCGCCGTCGTCACGGCCCTCCTGGACCGGGGCACGGAGGTCCGTGCCGTCGTCCGCGACGAGGAGCGGGCCCGGCGCGTGCTGCCGGAGCACCCCGCCCTGCGGCTCGTCCGCGGCGACGTGACCGACGTGCCCGGCTTCGCCCACGCCCTCCCGGGCGCCGACGCCGTGTTCCACCTGGCCGCCTACTTCCGCGAGTACTACCAGCCGAACGCGGACCGGGACCTGCTCCTGCGGACCAACGTCACCGCCGTGGAGAACCTGCTCCGCGCGGCGACCGACTCCGGGATCCCCACCGTCGTCCACACCAGCTCCACCGGGGCGCTCGACCCGGACGCCCACCCGGGGCTCCCGGCCGACGAGTCCACGCCCAACGGCTCCCCCGACCAGCCCCACGCCTACCGGGCGAGCAAGGTCAGGGCCGAGGCCGTCGTACGGGCCTTCACCGAACGGCAGGGGCCGGACGGCGTACGGGTCCCCATGGTGCTCCCCGGCTGGATGTGGGGCCCCGGCGACCAGGCGCCCACCTCCGCCGGACGGCTGTTCCTCGCGGTGGCCTCCGGCACGATCCGGGCCCTGCCCCGCGTCGGCAACCACGTGGTCGACGCCCGGGACGTGGCCGGCGCCCTGGTCGCCGCCGCGCTGCGCGGCGAGAGCGGCCGACGGTACGTCGTGGCCGGATCCTGGCACTCCCTCGACGAGATCTGCCGCGGGATCGTGCGGGCCACCGGCACCGGCACGGTGCCCCGGCCGATCCCGGCCGCCGTCGCCCACGGCGTGGCCGGGATCGCCGAGGCGAAGGCCCGGCTGACCGGCGGCACCCCGGTCGCCACCCGCACCGGCATCCGGACCCTCACGGAGGGGGACCGGGCCCGGTTCTCCTCCGAGCGCGCCTGGCAGGAACTCGGCGTCGTCTTCCGGCCCCTGGAGCGGACCCTCGCCGACCAGGCCGCCTGGCACCGGGCCCACGGGCAGCTCCCGGCCGCCGCCGCCCCTTCCGGGAGGCGGTGACCCGTGCTGCGTTCGCTCGCCGCCGCCGTGTCCAGGAGCCCGCGGGCCGTGCTCCTCGCGGCCCTGCTGTTCGTCGTGCTCTCGGCGGTCCTCGGCTCCGGGGCCGCGGACCGCCTCCGGGCCGGACAGGGCACCGAGAACCCCTCGGCCCCGTCCGCCCTCGCCGCCGACGTCCTGGAGGCCCACTTCCCCGCGAGCAGCCCGAACTTCGTCCTGCTCGCGCACGCCCCCGACGGCGTCAACGACCGGAAGGCGGCCCTCTCCGGGCTGCGGCTCGCCGACCGGCTCGCCCACGAGCCCGCGGTCAGCGGCGTCGTGTCGTACTGGCAGAGCGGCTCGGACGCGCTGAAGTCGACCGACGGCCGGTACGCCCTCGTCGCCGCCCACATCGACGGCGACGAGGCGGCGGTGGGCCGGGCGACGCAGCGGCTCGCCGGCCTCTACCGGGGCCCGCACGACGGGCTCACGGTCCGGGCGGGCGGCACCGGCGAGATCCTCAACACGGTCGAGACGACCATCGCCGAGGACCTCGTCCGGTCGGAACTCCTCGCCCTGCCGATCACCCTGCTCGTCCTCGTGCTCGTCTTCCGCAGCGCGGTCTCCGCGCTGCTGCCGCTCGCCGTCGGCATCGTCGCCATCACCGGCACCACCATGGTCCTGTGGGTGATCGCCGGCTACACCGACGTGTCCGTCTTCGCCCAGAGCCTGACCACCGCGCTCGGCCTCGGCCTCGCCATCGACTACGCCCTGCTGATGCTGCGGCGCTTCCGCGACGAGCTGGCCGCCGGCCGGCCCGTGCCGGAGGCCGTCCGGATCATGCTGGGCACCGCCGGGCGCACCGTCATCTTCTCCGCGCTCACCATCTCCGTGGCGCTCGCGGCCCTGCTGCTCTTCCCGCTGTTCTTCCTGCGGTCCTTCGCCTACGCGGGCATGTCGGTGGTGCTGATCGCGGCGGCCGCCGCCCTGGTCGTGCTCCCCGCGCTGCTGTCGGTCCTCGGCCACCGCGTGGACGCCCTCGACCCGGTCCGCCCGCTGCGCAGGCTGTTCCGCCGCGACCGCGCCGGAACGGCACCGGAAGGCGGCCGGGCCTGGTCCCGGCTCACCCGGACGGTCACCGGCCGGGGCGCGCCGGTCTTCGCGGCCGGCTCGCTCGCCCTCCTCGTCCTGCTCGGACTGCCCTTCCTGCGGGCCGAGTTCGGCATGGCCGACGACCGGCAGCTGCCCGCGGGGGCCGAGCCGCGCACCGTGCAGGAGATCATCCGGGAACGGTTCGACGGCAGCGAGACGGCCGTCGTCGACGTCCTGGTCACCGGAGTTCCGGCCGGAGGGGCGGGAGGGGCCGTCGCCGCGTACGCGACGGAGGCCTCCGCGCTCACGGACGTCGCCGAAGTACGCACCCCGGCGGGCGTCTTCGCCGGGGGCCGCAGGACCGAGCCGCGCACCCCCGTCGACGCCCTGCGCGAGTCGGGCGACGTGGCCTGGGTCCAGGTCGTCCCGGTGCGCGGCGTGGAGACGGTCTCGCCCCGCAGCCAGCGATTGGTCCGGGAGCTGCGGGAGATCCGTACCGCCCCCGGGGTGGAGGCGCGGCCCGCGGGACAGGCGGCGGCCCTGGTGGACACCCAGGACAGCATCACGGGACGGCTCGGCTGGGCGCTCGCGCTCATCGTGGTGACGACGCTGCTGCTCGTCTTCCTGCTGACCGGCAGCGTGCTGATCCCGTTCCAGGCGGTCGTGCTCAACGCCCTCAGCCTCACGGCGATGTTCGGCGCCGTCGTCTGGGTCTTCCAGGACGGCCGGCTGTCCGGGCTCCTCGGCTTCACCCCGACGGGCTTCGTCGACACCACGGTCCCCGTCCTGATGTTCTGCCTCGCCTTCGGACTCTCCATGGACTACGGGGTGTTCCTGCTCGCCCGGATGAAGGAGGAGCACGACCGGGGCGCCGGCGACCGGGCCGCGGTGGAGCGGGGACTGCGGCGGACCGGCGGCATCGTCACCGCCGCCGCGCTGATCCTCTCCGTGGTGCTCGTCGCCATCGGCTGGTCCCGCATCACGAACACGATGGTGCTCGGGATGGGGGTGGCCCTCGCGGTCGTCATGGACGCGACCGTGGTGCGGTGCCTCCTGGTGCCCTCGGTGATGGCCCTCGGCGGCCGCGCCACCTGGTGGGCACCGGCCGGACTGCGGCGGCTGCACGAGCGGTTCGGGCTGCGCGAGGAGAGCGCCGGCGCGGACACGGGGACGGGTCCCGACCGGGCCTCCCGGGAACGAGAAGGGACGCGGACGTGGGCGAAGGTCTGAGGAGGGCGGCCGCGGGGCTCGCCGTCGCCGTGGTGCTCGGCGGACTGCCCGTCGCCGGGGCGCTCGGCCGGGACGGCGGCGGGACGCCGGAGACGGTCACCGGGCGTCCGTACGACGCCGGGGCGGCCCGCGCCCGTACGGCGGAACGGATGGAGGCCGCGGGGATCGTCGACCTGCCGGTCGAGTTCCGGGTGGTGAACCGGAACCGGTCCGTCCTGGCCTGCAACACCGACGGGCGCACGTACACGGTCCGGGGCCACCTCACCGGCCCGGCCCGGCTGCTCGACCGGCCGGCACCCGGGGGGCTCCCGGTCACCGTCTACCAGCACGGGTTCGAGGCGGCCGAGTGGTACTGGCGCGTCGACGTGCCCGGCTACCACCACAGCGAGGAGATGGCCCGGCGCGGCCAGATCTCGCTGACCTTCGACCGTGTCGGGTACGGGGCCAGTGACCGGCCCGACGGCCGGCAGCTCTGCCTGGGCGGGGCCGCCGACATGACGCACCAGATCGTGGGCCGGCTGCGGTCGGGCACGTACACGGTGAAGGGCGGGTCCAGCGTGAAGGGCGCGTCCACCGTGAAGGGCGCCCCCACCGTGAAGGGCGCCCCCACCGTGAAGGGCGCGTCCACCGCGGAGGGGCCGGCCGCCGCGCCCCGGTTCGGGAAGGTGGTGCTCGCCGGGCACGACCGGGGCGCCCAGATCGCGCAGATCGCCGCGTACTCCTTCCAGGACGTGGACGGACTCGTGCTGAGCGGCTGGAGCGACAGCGGTCTCACCGACGAGGACGACGCCCGGTTCTTCGCCGCCCTCACCTCCTGCATGCAGGGCGGGGTCCCGGCCGTCGAGCCCGGCGATCCGGTGGGCTACGTCCATCTCGACCCGGGACCGCGCGAGTTCGCGCAGGGCAACTTCGCCGACACCGACCCCCGGGTCCTCGACGTGGCGCTCGCCCGGCAGAGCAGGCACTCCTGCGGGGAGCAGGCCGCGCAGCTGGAGGGCGTCCTGGTCGACACCCGCCGGCTCGACCGCGTCCGCGTGCCCGTGGCCCTCGTCCTCGGTGCGGAGGACCGCAGGGTCCGGGGCGGCGCCGAGCACCGGGCCCGGTTCACGGGGACCCGCGACACCGCGCTCCTCACCGTCCGTGGCAGCGGCCACTTCCTCGCGCTGGAGCGCGGGGCGCGGCAGACGCACGACTTCCTCGCCGACTGGCTCGAACAGAAGGGACTCACGCCGTGAACACCGGCTCCACCGTTCCCGCGCACCCCGCGCGCCGGCGCCGCGGCTTACGGGCCGCGGCCCTCCGGGCAGCCGTGTTCGCCGGGGCGGTCGCCCTGGTGACCTGCGAGCTCCTGGCGAGCCTGGCCGCCGCCGAGCCGGGCGGCACGGGCACGGGTCCCGTGCCGGCGGCCGGGCAGCGGGTCACGGCGGCCCCGGGGGCGTCCGCGGCCGGCAGGGGTGCGGAGGCATCCGTGGCGGCCCCGGGCGCGTCCGCCGCCGACCTCGTCGACCTTCCGGTCTCCTTCGTCGTCCGCAACGTCAACCGGACGAAGAGCCAGTGCACCACCGACGGCCGCACGTACACCGTCCGGGGCCATCTCACCGCCCCCCGCGCGCTCCTCGAACGCACCGGCAGGCCGCCCGTCACCCTGTACGTCCACGGCACCAACACGGGCGAGTGGATCTGGCGCCTGGGCGTCCAGGGCCGCGATCACGTCCGGGAGCTGGCCCGCAGGGGCCATGCCTCCGTCACGATCGACCGCCTCGGCTACGGAAGCAGCGACATCCCCGACGGCTTCGCCTCGTGCAGCGGGGCGCACGCCGACATCGCCCACCAGATCGTCGGACAGCTCCGCGCCGGCACGTACACGACTGGGACCGGGCGGAGCGCGTACCGCTTCGGCAAGGTCTTCCTCGCCGGGCACTCCAGCGGCGCGCTGGTCGCCGAGACCGTCGCCGCGTCCTTCGGGGACGTCGACGGGCTCCTCCTGACCGGCTGGGCCGCCGTCGGCGTCACCGGCGAGACCAACCGCCGCTTCCTCGCCGCCTACGCGGTCTGCCAGGAGGGCGGCGAGCGGAAGGCGAAGGCGGGGGACCCCGAGGGGTACGTCCACTTCGACCCGGTCCGCGAGGACTTCCTCGCCGGCGGTCTCGGCCCCGACGCGGACCCCGCCGTCGTGCGGGCCGTCACCCCGCTCTGGCCGCGCAACCCCTGCGGGGTCATGGCCTCGGAGCCGTCCGGCATCCTCACCGACCTCTCCCTGATCGGCCGGATCGAACAGCCCGTGTTCCTGGCCTTCGGCGCCAAGGACGTCCTGCGCCAGGGCGTCGAGCGCTACCCGTCGCTGTTCACCGCGAGCAAGGACGTGGAGGAGCTGACGCTGCCGAGGTCCGGGCACTTCGTGACCGTCGACCGCGACGCGGACCTCCTCTACGACCGGGTGGACCGCTGGCTGCGCCGGCACCGCTGACGACCCCGCCCCCCAGACCGGGACCGGGTCCTCTTCCCCCAGGGGACCCGGTCCCTTCCCCCTTCCCCCTTTTCCCCCTTCCCCCGTCAACCTCCTGACAGAAAGCGATCTGACGTGGCCATCTCGTCCCGCACTCCCCGACCGGGCCCCGCCCCGGGGGCAGGGGCCTCCACCGGCTCCGGCCCCGAGGACTCCGCCCTGCACCGTCTCGGCTCCGGCATCGCCGGCCGGCCCCGCCTGGTGATCTGGATCGGCGTGGCCCTCGCCGTGATCGGTCTGGTGCTGGCCGCCGGCGCGATGGACCGGCTGGTCCTGAGCCGCTTCGAGTCCCCGGCCTCGGAGTCGGTGGACACCAGGACCGCGCTGGAGAAGCAGTTCGGGACCGGAACCCCCAGCGTGCTGCTGCTCGTCACCGCCAAGCAGGGGCGGGTCGACAGCGCGGCCGTCGAGCGCGCGGGGCGGGCCCTGGAGAAGGAGCTCGCCGCACAGGACGGCGTCGCCGAGACCGCCTCGTACTGGTCGCGCGGCGGTTCCCCCGTGATGCGCTCGGAGGACTTCGGGCAGGCGCTCGTCATCGCCCGCATGGCGGGCACGGTCACCGAGGCCCGTACCAAACTCGCCGAGTTCTCCCCGGAGTTCGCCAGGGACGACGCGACCGTACGGGTGGAGGTCGGCGGCGGCGACGAGGTGTTCCGGCAGGCGGCCGCGCAGGCCCGCACCGACTTCCTGCGCGCCGAGCTGATCGTCTTCCCGCTGGTGCTGCTGCTCCTCGCCGTGATCTACCGGCGCTTCAACGCGGCGCTGCTCACGCTCGGCATGGGGCTCTTCTCGGTCGTCACCACCCTGGCGCTGATGCGCGTCCTGACCTCCTTCACGGACGTGTCGACGTTCGCCGCCAACCTCACGCTCGTGATGGGCGTGGGCCTCGGCGTGGACTACTCGCTGTTCGTCATCAACCGCTTCCGGGAGGAGCTGACGGCCGGGCGTGAGGTCGCCGAGGCGACCCGGCAGGCGGTCGGCCGGGCGGGCCGCACGGTCGCGTTCAGCGGTCTCACGGTCATCGTGTCGCTCGCCTGCCTGATGTTCTTCCCGTTCCCGTTCCTGCGCTCCTTCGCGTACTCGGGCATCGCGGTGGTCCTGACCTCGGTCTTCGCCGCGCTCGTGATCCTTCCGGCCGCGCTGACCCGGCTCGGCCCCCGCGTCCTGCGCAAGAAGCCCGCCGCCGCAGGACGGACGGGCTGGTGGCACACCACCGCCCTGCGGATGATGCGCCGCCCCCTGGTGTACGGCATTCCCGCGCTGGCCGTGCTGCTCGCCCTCGCCTCCCCGACGCTCGGCATCACCTTCGGCACCCCGGACGACCGGGTGCTGCCCGCCGCGACGTCCAGCCGGGTCGTCCAGGACCAGATCCGGGCCGGTTTCGCGGCGGAGGAGATGGACGCCGTCCAGGTCCTCCGCAAGGGACTGCCGGGTACGTCAGCGAGCAACGGCGACATCGAGAGCACCGCGCTCGCGCTCTCCCGGGTGCGCGGTGTCCAGCAGGTCGACGCCCTGACCGGTTCGTACGCGGAAGGCCGTCGGATCCTCGGCCCGAACGACTCCTCGCAGCGGTTCGCGGACGCGGCCGACACCTGGTTCTCCGCCGTCCCGAACCAGCGGGCGCTGTCCGCGGACCCCGACCGGCTCCTGGCCGACGTCCGCGCGGCGGCCGGCCCGGCGGAGGACGTGCGCGTCGGCGGCTACCCGGCCGAACTCGGCGACTTCCGCGGTGTCCTGGTCGACCGGCTGCCCCTCGTCTTCGGCCTGATCCTGCTCGTCACCTTCGTGATCCTGTTCCTGATGACGGGCAGTCTGCTGATCCCGCTGAAGGCGATGGTCCTCAACGCCCTGTCCATGGCGGTGATGTTCGGCGCCCTCGTGTGGATCTTCCAGGACGGCAATCTCTCCTCGCTGTTCGGCTTCACCTCCACCGGGACCCTGGAGCCGTCGATCCCGATCCTGATGTTCTGCACGGCCTTCGGACTGTCCATGGACTACGAGGTGTTCATGCTGTCCCGGATCAAGGAGGAGTACGACCGGACCGGCGACACCCCGGCCGCCGTCGCCTGGGGTCTCGAACGCAGCGGACCGCTGATCACGGCGGCGGCGGTGATCCTCGCGGCCTCGTTCGCGACCTACGCCTCGTCGGGGATCGTCTACCTCAAGATGCTCGGCCTCGGCATGGTCGTGGTGATCCTCGTCGACGCCACCCTCATCCGCGCCGTCCTCGTCCCCGTCCTGATGCGTCTCGCCGGGCGGGCCAACTGGTGGGCCCCGGCGCCCCTGAAGCGCCTGCACGCCCGCTTCGGCCTCGCCGACTGACGCGGAACGTCGGCACGGAACTGACAGAGAGAAGCACCCCATGCTGGGAATCGGCCTCTACGCGGCCATGGTCGTGGGCTCCGCGGTCATCCACTCCTACCTGTGGGTCCGCCTGGTGCGCGACACCACCCGCCCCGGGACCCGGGGCCGCGCCCTGGGCACGGCGGCCGTGGCCGTCTCCGCGGTGCTCGCGCCGGCCACCCGTATCTCCATCCCCTATCTGGGACCGGTGGACGGGCGCTGGATCGCCTGGCCCGGATACCTCCTGATCGGGGTGCTGCTGTACCTGCTGACGGGGCTCGCGGTGGCGGAGATCCCGCGCGCGTTCCTCGCGCGGCGCATCCGCGCGGAGGAGCGGGCGACGGCCGCCGCCCCGGCCCCGGCATCGGCCCCGGCCCCCGAGCCGGTGTCGGCCGTCGTGGCCTCCGAGCCGGTGTCGGCCGTCGTGGCTCCCGAGCCGGTGCCGGCGGGCGCGGCGGCGCCGCCGGTGGACACCCGTACGGGAGAGCCCCCGGCACCTCCGGCCGGCGACGGCGGCGACGGCGGCAGCGAGGCCGGCGCGGCCGTGCCCCGGCTGGTCGACCGGCGGCTGTTCCTCGGCCGTACGGTCGGCGCGCTCGTCGGCGCGACCGCGCTCGGCACCACCGGGTACGGGGTGTCCGTCGCGCTCGGCGACCCGCGGATCAAGCGGGTGCCGATCGTGCTGCCGAAGCTCGATCCGCGGGCGTCCGGGCTGCGCGTCGCGGTCATCAGCGATCTGCACCTGGGGACCATGCTCGGCCGCTCGCACACCGAGCGCGTCGTCCGGATGATCAACGGCCTGGAGGCCGACGTGGTCGCGATCGTCGGAGACCTCGCCGACGGCACCAGCCGCCAGCTCGGCTCCGCGATCGCGCCGTTCCGCTCCCTGGAGTCGCGGTACGGCACCTACTTCGCCACCGGCAACCACGAGTACTTCTACGACGACGTGGAGGGCTGGGTCGGCGAGCTGCGCGAGCTCGGCGTCCGCCCGCTGCTCAACGAGCGCCTCACCCTCACCCACAACGGCGCCGCCGTGGACCTGGCCGGGGTGGAGGACGTCACCGGCGAGGAGCACGGCCGGGGGCCCGACTTCGCCCGGGCGCTGCGGGGCCGGGACGAGGCCAACCCGCTGGTCCTCCTGGCCCACCAGCCCGTCCTGGCGGAGGAGGCCTCGCGCAACGGCGTGGACCTCCAGCTCTCGGGCCACACCCACGGCGGCCAGATGTTCCCGCTGACCGCCGTCGCCGCCCTCTCCAACCCGGTCCTGTCCGGCCTCGGTCGGGTCGGTGACACCCAGCTGTACGTCACCAACGGGGCCGGCTTCTTCGGCCCGCCGGTCCGGGTCGGCGCGGCCCCGGACATCAGCGTGATCGAGCTGCGGTCCCCGGAGGCCTGAGCGATCCGCTCGTTTCGTTCGAAGGTGTTCGAAGCGGCGGGTACGATCCCCGGACCGGACCAGAGGGGGGAACTCTGTCGTGGGGAAACGTGCCTTACCCGCCGGAAGGCGGGGAAAGCGGAAGCAGCGCAGGTCCAGGTCCGGGCTCGTGCTGCCGGCCCTGGTCCTGATGACGGTCTCGCTCGGTGCCGGGGCCGCCCTCGCGCACTACCAGGGCAGGGCCGCCGACGAGGCGACGGCGGCGGCCCCGGGGGCGGTGGAACCGACGACCGTCACGCCGAGCCCCCGCCCCACGACGGCGAAACCGAAGCCGAAGCCGAGCCCCAAGAAGACGCAGAAGCCGAGCCCCAAGCCCACGGCGACCCGGAAGAAGAGCACCGTCCCGCAGTCCGGTACGGGGACCTTCACCACCGCGCGGGCCTCGGGGGCGCCCGTAGGGGACACCGGCACGCTGCGCCGCTACCGGGTCCAGGTCGAGGACGGCGTCGACCTGTCGGCGAGCGGGACGGCCGCCGAGATCCAGCGGATCCTGGCGCATCCGCGCAGCTGGGCCGCGCACGGCCGGGGCCGCTTCCAGCTGGTCTCGGAGAACGCCGACTTCGTCATCCGGATCGCCACCCCGGACACCGCCGACGCGCTCTGCCTGCGGCAGGGCTACAACACCCACGGCGAGCTGAACTGCGAGACCGCCGACGGCGTCGTCGTGAACCTCAAGCGGTGGATGCTCGGCTCGCCGACCTTCGCGGGGCCGGCCACGGAGTACCGGCACCTGATCATCAACCACGAGGTCGGGCACGAGATCGGCATCCGCACGCACATGGGCTGCCCGGGTCCGGGCAGGCTCGCGCCCGCGATGATGCAGCAGATCAAGGGCCTCGACGGCTGCCGATCGAACGCATTTCCGTATGACGAAGACGGGAGCTACATCACGGGCCCGATCGTGTCATGATGCGCTTGGGACGCGCGCGCAGAAGCGCGCCTCCCGAGGGGACCGGAGCTCCCGTAGGGCATCGCAGCGTGCACACGGTGGAGCGGACCGCTACCCGGTAGCACGTATCGAGGAGACAGAAATGTCCACCTTCCCCGATGCCTCCGGAGCCGGCTCGGTCGTCGACGACCCGAACCTCGACTTCGCGGGCACGACGCCGTACGAGGACTACGTCCAGGCGGACGTCCTCACCCACCTCCAGCACCTCCGCTCGGACGACCCCGGCGAGATGGTCTTCCTGGTCACCACCCAGGTCATGGAGCTGTGGTTCACGGTGATCGTCCACGAGTGGGAGACCGCGAGCCGGGCCCTGCGGGAGGACCGCGTCCCGGTCGCGATGGACGCGCTCAAGCGTTCCGTGCGCGAGCTGGAGGCGCTCAACCACTCCTGGCGCCCGCTCGCCCAGCTCACCCCCGGCCAGTTCAACGCCTACCGCGCGGCGCTCGGCGAGGGCTCCGGCTTCCAGTCGGCGATGTACCGGCGGATGGAGTTCCTGCTCGGCGAGAAGTCCGCGTCGATGCTCGTCCCGCACCGGGGCGCGCCCCGCGTCCACGCCGAACTGGAGAAGGCGCTCCAGGAGCCGAGCCTGTACGACGAGGTTCTCGGGCTCCTCGCCCGCCGCGGCCTGCCCGTGCCGGCCTCGGTCCTCGGCCGTGACCTCTCCCAGCGGTACGAGCCCTCGCCCGAGGTCGAGGCGGTCTGGGCCGGGATCTACGCGGACGCCGACCAGAACGCCGAGCTTGTCCGGCTCGGCGAGGCCCTGAGCGACGTCGCCGAGCTGGTCTGGCGCTGGCGCAACGACCACCTGGTGGCGACCCGGCGCGCGATGGGCGCGAAGACCGGCACCGGCGGCTCCGCAGGCGTGGCCTGGCTGGAGAAGCGGGCCCAGAAGAACGTGTTCCCCGAGCTCTGGACGGCCCGCAGCCATGTCTGAGTCGTACGAGGAGAGGGCCGCGCGACTCGACGCGGCGGACGCACTGGCCGGGCACCGCGCGAAGTTCGCCCTCGACGAGGGGACCGTCTACCTCGACGGCAACTCGCTGGGCGCCCTGCCCGCGCACGTCCCGGCCCGCATGGCCGACGTGATCACCCGTGAGTGGGGTGAGCTGCGCATCCGCTCCTGGGACGAGTCCGGCTGGTGGACCGCGCCCGAGCGGATCGGCGACCGGATCGCCCCGATCGTCGGCGCCGCCCCGGGACAGGTCGTGGTCGGCGACTCGACGAGCGTGAACGTCTTCAAGGCGGTCGTCGCCGCGGCCCGGCTGAACGGTGACGACCGGGACGAGATCCTCGTCGACGCGACGACCTTTCCCACGGACGGGTACATCGCGCGGTCCGCGGCGCGGATGACGGGTCACGCGATCGTGCCCTGCGACCCGGCCGACATGGCGGCCGCGGCGAGCGACCGGACGGCCCTCGCGCTCGTCAACCACGTCGACTACCGCACGGGTCGGCTCCAGGACCTGCCCGGCATCACCGCCGCCCTGCACGCGGCGGGCGCGCTCGCCGTCTGGGACCTGTGCCACAGCGCGGGCGCCCTGCCCGTCGGCCTGGACGCGCACGGGGTGGACCTGGCGGTCGGCTGCACGTACAAGTACCTGAACGGCGGCCCCGGTTCGCCCGCGTACCTGTACGTCGCCGAGCGCCACCAGGCCGCCTTCGACTCCCCGCTGCCCGGCTGGAACTCGCATGCCGACCCGTTCGGCATGACCCCCGGCTACGAGGCGGCGGACGGCGCGCTCCGGGGCCGGGTCGGCACGCCCGACATCCTCTCCATGCTGGCCCTCGAAGCGGCCCTCGACGTCTGGGACGGGGTCGCCGTCGAGGACGTGCGCGCCAAGTCCCTCGCGCTGACGGACTTCTTCCTGGAGTGCGTCGAGGCGTACGTCCCCGAGGGCCGCGTCACCTCCGTGACCCCCGGGGCGCACGGGGAGCGCGGCAGCCAGGTGGCGCTGCGCTGCGCGGACGCGCCGGCCGTGATGACCGAGCTGATCAAGCGCGGGATCGTCGGGGACCTGCGCCGTCCGGACATCCTGCGGTTCGGCTTCACGCCGCTGTACGTGGGCTTCGCGGACGCGGAGCGGGCGGCGAGGATCCTCGCGGAGGTTCTTGCGTAGGTCGGATGATCGCCTGATCTGCGGGGGTTCCGGTGCTGGTACCGTCCCCGCAGGTCAGGCCAATTCGGCCGCGTACCCGAGAGGTTGGAACAGCATGCCGGACCCCGCCGCGCGCGATGCCGCCGAAGAGGCGTCGGCCTTCTCGCACCCGGCCGTCGCCCCGGACGCCACCGCCGCGTACGGCGACCACCCGGACCAGGTGGTCGACTTCTACGCCCCGCGTGACGGGCGCACCCGGGCCCCGCTCGTCGTCGCCCTGCACGGCGGCGCCTGGCGGGCACCGTACGACCGGCAGCACCTGACCCCTTTCGTGGACTTCCTGGCCCGCCGGGGCTTCGCCGTGGCGAGCGTCGAGTACCGGCGCGGCCCCGGCCTGCCCCACCAGGGCGGTACGGCTCCGGTGGCGGGGCGCTGGCCGGAGACCTTCGACGACGTGGCCGCCGCCCTGGACGCCGTACCGGAGCTGGCCGCGACGCACCTTCCGCAGGCCGATCCGCGGCGGACGGTCCTCACCGGCCACTCGGCGGGCGGCCACCTCGCGCTGTGGGCCGCCGCCCGGCACGTGCTGCCCGCGGACGCGCCCTGGCGCCTGCCGGCCCCGCCGGAACTGCGCGGGGTCGTCGCCCTCGCCCCGATCGCCCACTTCGACCGGTCGGTGGAGCTGGGCGTGTGCGGCGGCGCGGTCACGGAACTCCTGGGCGGCGAGGCGGAGTACGCGGCGCGCGCGGCGGCCACGGACCCGTCGGTCCTCCTGCCGACCGGCATCGCGACGACCCTGGTCCAGGGCCGCGAGGACATCGTCGTCCCGTACGCGGTGGCCGAGGCGTACGCGGAGGCGGCGGCGAAGGCGGGCGAGGAGGTCGGCCTGACGCTCCTGGAGGGGATCGGCCACTTCCCGCTGATCGACCCGGCGGCGGACGCGTGCGCGGTGGTGGCGGAGGAGATCGCCCAGCTCGCCTGGTGAACCGGAATTCCGTCTGTCACCCGTACAACCCTTCGAAGGAATCACGAGTCTCATCGGGCACGGCACTCCCGTGTCCGATCTTCTTCGTGGGGGTTCACCTTGCAGTTCCGCACCACCGGCATCCGCCTCGCCTCGGCCGTCACGGCCGTCCTCGCCGTCACGGCGCTGGGCGCGGGCACCCTGGCCACCGCCCCGACCGCCTTCGCGGCGACGCCGGCGGCCGTCTCGGCCACCCAGGACTCCGCCCTTCCCGTCTTCCCGAAGGGCTCCGACCTCGGCGGCACCGCCACCTCCGGCTTCCTCAGCTACTCCTTCGCCCAGGACGGCACCAGGAACCTCCTGTGGACGCCGTACGACGGCAGCGCCGCGATCCCGCTCCAGGACCCCACGGGCTGGGCCCTGGGGGCCGGTGACGTGCTGGTCCTCGGCGACGACAACTGGACCGCCGAGTTCAAGGCCATCACCCTGCGGAACATGGCCGACCCCGCCGCGCCCGCGGTGTCCA
Organism: Streptomyces sp. NPDC055815; assembly: GCF_053616475.1. Taxonomy (NCBI): domain Bacteria; kingdom Bacillati; phylum Actinomycetota; class Actinomycetes; order Kitasatosporales; family Streptomycetaceae; genus Streptomyces; species Streptomyces sp. NPDC055815. The sequence continues at coordinate 47,833 of NZ_JBSHDU010000016.1, forward strand.
TCGACCTCGGTGCGCTGAACGGCAACTACGTGGCCGTGCTGAGCCCGACCAGCGTCCTCGCGCAGATCAAGAACGCCGACGGTACGGCGGAACTGCACGTCGTGACCAAGGACGGCGCCGCGACCACCACCCGCAAGATCGAGGGGCTGCCCGCGGACGCCACCGACTTCTTCGGCTCGCTGGCCCAGGGCGGCCAGGTCTTCGTCGGGTACGAGACGGGTCCGGCGGACAAGCGGGTCGGCGGCCGCGCCATGGTCGACGTGGCGGGCGGGACGGTCACCGCGACGTACGCCGCGCCCGAGTCCGGGTACGGCTTCGGCGGTCTGGACTTCTCCGCCTCGCACGTGGCCTGGTTCGGCTACGAGTCCGGCACCGGCGACTACATCACGTCCGTCGACCGCAAGACGGGTCTGCAGAAGAAGACCGTCCTGGGCGCTCACGACGAGGAGTGGTACAGCACGCTCGTCGGCGAGTGGCTGGTCTACGGCAATGCCTATCACCCCGCCAAGGCCCGCAACCTGACCACCGACCAGACCGTCGACCTCGGCGTCTCGGCCTCGCGCGCGGTGTCCGCGAGCGACGGCACCTCGGTGCTGCTCGGCACCCGCGCCGCGGACGGCGAAGGACTGTTCCGCCTCGTGGCCGGCGCGGAAGGCGCCCCGACCGTCACCAAGGTCGCGGAGGTCGGCGACCCGGTGACCGAGCTGCCGCTGCGGTTCGAGCAGACCCACATCCCCGATGCGGTGAACCTCGACCAGACCGGCGGCAAGGTGACCCTCGGCTGGACGCTGTCGCGTGCCGACGCCGTCGTGGACGTCACCCTCACGCACACCGCCACCGGCAAGGAGTTCACGAAGCGCGTGACCGCTCCCGCGAGCGGCACGCTGTTCTCCTTCGACTGGGACGGTGTCATCGGCGGGGTGGACGCGCCGAACGGCACCTACGCCGTGGAGGCCGAGGCGTCGCTGCTCGACGGCACCGGTGTGCCCGAGTACGACGGCTGGCTTCTGAACGTCACCCGGAACGCCAACTCGCACGACTACACCAACAACGGCTCCACCGACGTCCTCGCCCGGGACGCCTCGGGTGTGCTGTGGCGTGACGACCTGCGGGACCGGCCGGTGAACGGCCAGGTGTCCTCGGCGCAGCGGACGAAGGTCGGCACCGGCTGGGGCATCTACAAGCAGATCGAGTCCGTCGGCAACGTCGGCGGTGCCGCCACCGGCGACCTGATCGCGCTGGACGGCTCGGGCGTGCTGTGGCTCTACCTGGGCAAGGGCGACGGCACGTTCGCCACCCGGGTGAAGGTCGGCACGGGCTGGCAGGTCTACAACAAGCTGGCCGGGGGCTCGGACCTCGACGGCGACGGCCGCGCGGACCTGGTGGCCACGGACGGCGCCGGTGACCTGTGGTTCTACAAGGGCACGGGCGACTACACGAAGCCGTTCGGGGCCCGGGTCAAGGTCGGTGGCGGCTGGCAGGCCTACAACCACCTCGCCGCCGTCGGCAACATCGCCGGCACGGCCACGGGTGACCTGGTCGCCCGCGACACCACCGGTGTCCTGTGGCTGTACCAGGGCAACGGCCGCGGCGGCTTCGCCCCCCGCGTGAAGGTCGGTGCGGGCTGGGGCGCGTTCTCCCAGCTCGTCGGTGCCGGCGACCTCGACAACGACGGTCGCCCGGACCTGATCGCGTACGGCACGACCGCGACGTACGTGTACCGCTCGACGGGCTCCGTCACGGCCCCGTTCAGCCGTCAGTCGACGTCGCTGTACGCCGGCGAGGGTTCGAAGTTCAACAGCGTCCTGTAAGGACCCTAGTCCTCAAGGGGGACCCGGAAGGATCCGCATCCAGCGGGACGACCGGGTCCCCCGCCGCCCGTACGGTGGTTCGCGTGACCGAGACGCAGACCACCGACACGAGCCGCAGCCCCGAGCTCCGCCTGGCGCAGGACGCGCTCGGTGGGCTGCGCGCCGACCTCTTCCACGACGCCTTCGCCTACCGCCCGCTGTCGCGCTTCGCCCCCGAAAGCCCCGCCTTCCGCTTCCTGCCGAGACGGATACGGCCGCACGTGGGCCTGCTGCCGCACGCGATGGTGGGCTTCCTCGCGGTGATCGTCTTCTTCCTGGGCGCTGACTTCGTCAGCGGCGAGGCCCGCCCGATCGCCCTCGTCTACTGCCTGGTGCCGGCCGGCGCGGTGCTGCTCACCCTGGCCCGGCCGGTGCTCGCCTTCTGGGTCTCGCTGGGCTCCACCCCGTTCGTCGCCTACATCGGGGGGTACGACGGCTGGCCCTGGTCGCCGAACTCCTTCGCCGCGCACTGGGCTGTCCTGCTGATCGTCGCCATGCGGACCCGGCCCCGCACCGCCCTGTGGATGTGGCTGGTCACCGCGGCGTACGCGACCTTCACCGGCTTCTTCCTGGGCGTGGGCGGCTACTACGGCTTCAACGGTGCCGAGCTGCTGTTCTTCTCGGCCATGGCCATGCTCGGCGTGGCCATCCACCAGGTCCGCACCCAGGCGCGCCGGGACGTCACCGCCCAGCAGACCGTCACCGCCGTCGAGCGGTCCAAGCGGACTCTCCTCGAAGAGCGGACGACCATCGCCCGCGAGCTGCACGACGTCGTCGCCCACCACATGTCGGTGGTCGCCATCCAGGCGGAGGCCGCGCCCTACCGGGTGGAGAACCCGCCGCCCGAGCTGGAGCAGGCCTTCCTCACCATCCGGGAGAACGCCGTCGCCGCGCTGACCGAGCTGCGCCGCATCCTCGGGGTCGTCCGGGCCGAGGACTACGAGGCCCCCGACGCCCCGCAGCCGACCCTCGCCGACCTCGACGCGCTCGTCGCCAACGTCCGAGAGGCCGGGCTCGACGTCGAGAAGACGGTGAGCGGCGCCGTGCGCGAGCTGCCGCAGGGCGTCGAGCTCTCCGCGTACCGGATCGTCCAGGAGGCCCTGTCGAACGTCCTGCGGCACGCCCCGGGCGCGGCCGCGAAGGTCGAGGTCAGCTATGTCCTCGGCGGCCTCGGCCTCCGCGTCGCCAACGGCCCCGCGCGTGGTCTCGTGAAGCCCTCCCCGGGAGCGGGGCACGGCATCACCGGTATGCGGGAGCGTGTGACGATGCTGGGCGGGGAGATGACGGCGGAGGCGACCGAGGACGGTGGCTACGAGGTGACCGCCTTCGTCCCCGTGAGCCGTGAGGAGCTGCAGGCGTGATCCGGGTACTGATCGTCGACGACCAGATGATGGTCCGTGAGGGCTTCTCGGTGCTGCTCGGCGCGATGCCGGACATCGAGGTCGTCGGCGAGGCGGTCAACGGCCGGGAGGCGATCGCCCAGGTCGCCGCCCTCCGCCCCGACGTGGTCCTGATGGACATCCGGATGCCCGAGCTGAACGGCATCGAGGCCACCCGGGAGATCGTCGCCGCCGACGCGGACGCGAAGGTGCTGGTCCTGACGACCTTCGACCTCGACGAGTACGTGTACCAGGCCCTGCGCGCCGGGGCCTCGGGCTTCCTCCTGAAGGACGCCTCGGCGCGGCAGCTCGCGGACGGGGTGCGGGTGGTCGCGGCGGGCGAGGCGCTGCTCGCGCCGACGGTCACGAAGCGGCTGATCACCGAGTTCGCGAAGGCCCCGGGGAGCTCTCCGCGCCCGCCGGCGCTGGCCCGGATCGGGGAGCTGACCGAGCGGGAGACGGAGGTCCTGGTCCTCATCGCGCAGGGCCTGTCGAACGCGGAGATCGCCGACCACCTCGTCGTCGCCGAGTCGACGATCAAGACCCACGTCAGCCGGATCCTGGTGAAGCTGGGCCTCCGCGACCGCACCCAGGCGGCGGTCTTCGCGTACGAGGCGGGCCTGGTCCGCGTCGGCGGCTGAGCCGGTCCGTGACGTCGCCCTCGCGCTCCGGCGGCCGGCAGTGGTCCGTGACGGCGCCGGTGCCGCATCCGCTGAGCCGGTCCGTGGCGGGTCGGCAGGGGTAGCGTCCGGTCATGGACGCTGTTGACGCTGTGTACGACCCCTGGTCGGCCGAGTTCGTCGCCGACCCCTATCCCGCCTACGCCCGGCTCCGCGCCGCCGGCCGCGCCCACTGGCACGCCCCCACCCGCCAGTGGCTCATCCCGCACTACGAGGACGTGTCCGCGCTCCTCCGCGACCGGCGGCTCGGCCGGACGTACACCCATCGCTTCACGCACGAGGAGTTCGGGCGGACGGCGCCGGACGCCGCGTACGAGCCGTTCCACACGCTCAACGACCACGGGCTGCTCGATCTGGAGGCCGCCGACCACACCCGGATCCGGCGGCTGGTCTCCAAGGCGTTCACGCCGAGGACCGTGGAGAACCTGGCCCCGACGGTACGGCGCCTCGCCGCCGGGCTGGTCGGTGATCTGGTCGCGGCGGGCGGCGGCGACCTGCTGTCCGCCGTCGCCGAGCCGCTGCCGGTCGCGGTGATCGCCGAGATGCTCGGCATCCCGGCCGAGGACGAGGAGCGGGCGCGGCTGCGGCCCTGGTCGGCGGCGATCTGCGGGATGTTCGAACTGAACCCCTCGGAGGAGACGGCCCGGCGGGCGGTCCAGGCCTCCGTCGAATTCTCGGACTACCTGCGGGAACTGATCGCGCGTCGGCGGAAGACCCCGGGGGAGGACCTGATCTCGTCCCTGATCGCGGTGGAGGAGCTGACGGAACAGGAGATGATCTCCACCTGTGTCCTGCTCCTCAACGCCGGCCACGAGGCCACCGTGAACACCACGGTCAACGGCTGGTGGACGCTGCTCAAGGAGGGTGTGCGTCCGGATCCCGAAAAGTTGTCCACAGCTGTGGAAGAACTTCTGCGCTACGACACCCCGCTCCAGATGTTCGAGCGCTGGGTCCTCGACGACATCGAGCTCGGCGGCGTCACCCTCCCGCGCGGCTCGGAGGTCGCCCTCCTCTTCGGCTCCGCCAACCGCGACCCCGCCCGCTTCGGCCCCACCGCCGACGTCCTCGACCTCGAACGGGCCGACAACCCGCACATCACCTTCGGTGCCGGCATCCACTACTGCCTGGGCGCCCCGCTGGCCCGCCTGGAACTGACCGCCGTCTTCGGCGAGTTGCTGCGCCAGGCGCCGGGCCTGAAGCTCTCGGCGGAGCCGGTGTGGAAGCCCGGTTACGTCATCCGGGGCTTCGAGGAGCTGCTCGTGGAGGTCTGACCCGGCCCTGCGGCTCAGCATGTCTCCGCCAGGACCTGGCGGAGACGGGCCGCGTACGCCTCCGGGTGGCTGGTGTTGCCGTTGTGGCCGCCGGGGAACTCGACGAGTTCCCGGCCGACGAGCCCGGCCAGGGAGGTCGCGCACTGGTGGTCGAAGACGGTGCGCGGGGTGGTGCGTCCGGCGGCGGGCACGATGCGGGTGCCGGTGCCCGCCAGTGCGCCGGTGTCGAGCGTGTCGTGGACGATCGCGCCGAAGTCGTGGCGGATGAAGTGGTCGAAGTTCGCGATCCGCCGGGCGTCCATCGGCTGGGGCGTCAGGCCCGGCTCGGCGTCGGCGCCGGTGGTGTCGATGCCCAGGGTCCGGGCGATCTCCGGCAGCACGGCGCCGAGACCTCCCTGGTCGTACAAGCCCTGGAGGGCGGTGAGCTCCTGCTCGTGGTGGGCGCGCTCCTCGTCCGGCAGCAGGCGCGGCGCGACGGGCTCGTGCGCGACGAGCGTGCGGATGAGGCCGGGGTGGCGCACGGCCGCGTGCAGCCCGATGACCGCTCCCAGGCTGCAGCCGAGCATCAGGGCGGGTCCGTCGGCGAGGGCGGCGAGGAGGCGCTGGACGTCGTCGGCGTGCTCCGTCAGCGTCGCCCCCCGCTCCGGGGCGTCGAGCCGGCTGCGGGAGAGGCCGCGGCGGTCGTAGGTGATCACGCGGTAGGAGTCGGCGAGCCGGGCGACGAGGTCGGTGCTGCGGTCGGCGTCGCCCTCCCCGCTCTGCGAGATCAGCAGCGTCGGGCCGGTGCCGCGGACCTGGTAGTGCAGGACCGCGCCGGGAACGTCCAGCGTGCCGACGGTGGTGGTCGCGGCGGTGGTCGTGGTCATGGTGCTCCCCCTTCGTGTGCGGCGGGCTTCGCGCCCCCCGTCCTCCTCAACAACGTTATTCCATCCAACTCGATACATCAATACCGATGCATCGAATCAGATGCATCCGCTGGGATGAATCCAGTTCGATGTATGTTGACGAGGTGAATGGAGCCGAACTGTTCCTGCTGGGCCGCCTCCTGATGAAGATCGGCGAGGACGCGCTGCCCGAGCCTCCCGGTGGCGAGGGCCGGTACGCTGGCAGCGCCCGGCTGGTCCTCATCGTCGCCGGTGACATCGCCGCCCATCCCGACAGCGCCGTGGGCGAGATCGCCGCCCGGACCGGTCTGCCGCAGAGCCAGGTGTCCACCGCCGTCGCCCGGCTGAAGGAGGCCGGTTCGGTGCAGGCCGTGCCGGACCCCGCCGACCGGCGCCGGGTGCTCGTGCGCCCGGCCGCGGAGGCGTCCGAGCGCGTGGCCGAGGTGCGGGCCACCCGGATCGAGGGCGCGCTCGCCGCGGCGCTGGGGTCCGACGACCCGCAGCGCCTGGGTGAGGTCACCCAGGCGCTGGAGGTACTGGCCCGCACACTCATGCCGGCCTCCCCGGCCCGCTCCTGACGGATCGGCCGCGGCGACCCGGCCCCAGGGAGCCTCAGCCCGCCGCCACATCCCGCCGCCGCAGCCCCGCGAGCCCCGCCGCCGTCAGGGCCGCCGCCAGGGCCGTCAGGACCAGGACCGGGCCCCAGGCCGGCTCCGTGCCCGGCAGCTTGGGCAGGTGGCCGAAGGGGGAGAGGTCCAGGACGCCCTGCGGCAGCCCGAGCGCCGGTCCGATCCAGCCGAGGGCCAGGCAGAGCCCGGCCACGCCCCACCCCGCGGCCGCCGCCTTCGGCGTCACGCCCCAGAGCAGGACCGCGAGCCCGGCGAGCGTCCACACGGCCGGGAGCTGGACGAGCGCGGCGCCCAGGATGGGCCCGAGGTCGTGCCCGTACGAGAGGGCGAGGCCGAGTCCGGCGAGGGCCAGGATCAGGACGGAGCCGCCGAAGGCGATGACCAGGTGCCCGGCGGCCCAGCGGACCCGGCCGAGGGCGTTCGCGAGGAGCGGTTCGGCCCGCCCCGAGGTCTCCTCGCCGTGCGGCCGCAGCACGGACCCGACCGCGTACAGCGCGGCGAGCATCCCGAAGAGGGAGACCATGGTGGCGAGGAACGCGTCGGTCAGCGCGTTCTGGCCGCCCATCCGCTCGAAGATCTCCCGGGCCCGTTCGTTGTCGCCGACGATGTCGGCCGCGCCCTCGACCATCCCGCCGAAGACGAGCCCGCCGAGCAGGAAGCCGAGCGACCAGCCGAGGAGCGTGCCGCGCTGGAGCCGCCAGGCGAGCGCCCCGGCGGACGCGAGCCGCCCCTCCGCCGGGCCGGGCCGGGTCGCGAGGAAGCTCGCGCCGACGTCCCGGCGGGCGGTCAGTACGTACGCCGCCGCCGTCTGGACCAGGACGGCCGCGGCGATCAGGAGCAGCACCCACCAGCGCTCGCCGGCGAAGGCGCGGACGTGTTCGGCCCAGCCGATCGGCGAGAGCCAGGTGAGGACGGAGTTTCCGTCGGCGCTTCCGGAGTCCCCCGCCGCCCGCAGGGCGAACGCCAGCCCCAGGACGCCGGCCGACAGGCCCTTCGCGAGCCGGGCGCTCTCGGTGAGCTGGGCGGCGAGCGCGGCCGTGGTCGCGAAGACCATGCCGGTGCCGCCGATCGCCAGGCCGAGCGCGAGCGCCCCGGCCGCGCCCTGTCCGGCGAGGCCGGCGGTGACGACGAGGGCGACGGCCGTGTTGAGGGTGAGCGCGGCGAGGAGGGCCGCCGTCAGCGGGGCCCTGCGGCCCACCGCCCCGGCGGACAGCATCTCCTGACGGCCCGTCTCCTCTTCCTCGCGGGTGTGCCGGACGACCACGATCAGGCTCGCGACGGCGGCGAGGACCGCGCCGAAGGTGCCGAAGCGCCAGGCGACGAGCCCGCCGAGGGAGTCGCCGAAGACCGGCCCGTACATCGCGCGCATCGAGCTGTTGGCGGTCATCGAGGCCGCGAGCTCGGCGCGTGCGGCGGCCGTCCCGTACAGCCCCTCCAGGGAGCCGGCGCCGCTCGCGACCATGCCGCCGGTGACGACCGCCCAGACGGGCAGCATCAGCCGGTCGCGGTGCAGGGCGAGCCGGGTGAGCGGTCCGGTGCCGGCGAGGCTCATGACGTCGCCTCGTCGGTGTAGTGGCGGAGGAAGAGCTCCTCCAGGGTGGGCGGGGTGGAGGTCAGGCTCCGTACGCCCGAGGCGGTCAGGGAGCGGAGGACGGCGTCGAGCTTGTCGGTGTCGACCTGGAAGGACACGCGGTCGCCCCGCAGGTCGAAGCCGTGGACGCCGGGGAGGTGGGCGAGGCCGTTGGGCGGTCCGGCGAGTTCGGCGGTGACGCTGGTACGGGTCAGGTGGCGCAGCTCAGCGAGCGAACCCGACTCGACGGTCCGGCCCTTGCGGACGATGCTGACGCGGTCGCAGAGCGCCTCGACCTCGCTGAGGATGTGCGAGGAGAGCAGCACCGTCCGCCCCTGCCGGCGGGCCTCCTCCACGCAGTCCTGGAACACCTCCTCCATCAGGGGGTCGAGGCCGCTGGTCGGTTCGTCGAGGACGAGCAGGTCGACGTCGGCGGCGAAGGCGGCGACCAGGGCGACCTTCTGCCGGTTGCCCTTGGAGTAGGTGCGGCCCTTCTTGGTGGGGTCGAGCTCGAAGCGCTCGATGAGCTCGGCACGCCGGGCCTTGTCGAGGCCTCCGCCGCCGCGCAGCCGCCCGTACAGGTCGATGACCTCGCCCCCGGACAGGTTGCGCCAGAGGGTGACGTCACCGGGGACGTACGCGATGCGGCGGTGCAGTTCGACGGCGTCGGCCCAGGGGTCGCGGCCGAGGAGCTGCGCGGCGCCGGAGTCGGCGCGGAGGAGGCCCAGGAGGACCCGGATGGTGGTGGACTTCCCGGCGCCGTTGGGACCGAGGAAGCCGTGGACCTCGCCGGTCTCGACCGTGAGGTCGAGGCCGTCGAGCGCGTGGGTGCGCCCGAAGGACTTGTGGAGTCCGACGACGCTGATTGCCTTCGTCATGCTTCTGAACGTACGGTAGTTTCACAAATTTGTGAAGTTAAGGAAGCGTAGAAACCCTTCGATAGAGTCAGGGGATGGGTGAGAGCGAGATGACGAAGACCGAAGGCGGCGACCAGGAAGCGGTGTCCCGCTTCGTCGAGCGCTTCGCGGGGGAGATGACCGCGGCGGGCATGCAGCGCATGGCGAGCCGCGTCTTCGCGGCGCTGCTCGCCTCGGAGAGCGCGTCCCTGACCTCGGCCGAACTCGCCGAACGCCTGAAGATCAGCCCCGCGGCCGTCTCCGGCGCGGTCGGCTACCTCACCCGGGTCGGCATGGTCAGCCGCGAGCGCGACCCCGGCACGCGCCGCGACCGGTACGTCCTCCACAACGAGCTCTGGTACGAGACCTTCACCCGCCGCGACCAGGTGCTGGTGCGGTGGGAGAAGGTCCTCCAGGAGGGCGCGGAGACCCTGGGCCCCGACACCGCGGCCGGCCGCCGCACGGCCGAGACGGCGGAGTTCTTCGCCTTCCTGCACGGCGAGATGGCCGGGATCATGGACCGCTGGCGCGCCCGCAGGCAGACGCGGGCGGCCGAGGGCCCTCAGGAGGCCTGAGCCTCCAGGGGCGGGGCGAGCCGGTCGAGGAGCACGGCGAACTCCTGCCGGTCCGGCTCGTGGTACGTCCCCGCCGGCCACAGCGGGCGCCCTTCGATCCACGGCACCACGTACGCCCGGCCGTCCACGGTGAAGTCCAGCCAGCCGTGCAGCGCGACCTTGCCCGCGGGCGCGGACGGCAGACCGCGGCGAAGATCCTTCTGCGGACCCGGCGGGATCAGCGGGATCACCGCCTCGGGCCCGGCGCTCCAGCCGCCGTACATCGGGAAGAGCACCAGGACGGGCCCGCCGCCCTGCGGGTCGTACAGCAGGACGTACCGGCGCAGGATGTGGACGGGGGCGGTCGCGGCCCGGGCCAGCAGCCGCACGGACGGCCTGCCGAAGGTCAGCAGCCGGTGGACGGAGTACACGAGCGCGACTACGACCAGCGCGCCGACGGCGTACAGCTTCGGGAGGTCCTCCTCCGGCGGCCCGGTCAGCGCGACGGCGCCCACGGCCGTGCAGAAGGTGAGCGCGATCAGCACCCGGTGCAGTCCGGCGGCCCGCCGCAGGCCCCGCACCCGCCACCACGCCACCTCGCGCACGTCCGCCTCCCGACGCGGCGCCCGGGAGGCCTTGGGCCCGGCCTGCCGGCGGGCGTGCTCGACGAGCTCGGCGTAGGTGGGCCCGGCCGGCGGCACGGGGGGCGCCTTGTCGAGCCGTACGGGAGGACCGTCGACGCGGCTGTCCTCGTCGGGGCCGTCGACACGGCTGTCCTCGTCGCGGCCGTCAACCGTGACAGGACCGGGCCGGGTGACGGTCTCCAGCCCCAGCACCCGATCCAGCGCCGCCCCCTGCCACTCCGGCTGTCGTGGTGACGCCCGGTGCATCAGGCCCTCCGCCTCCGCGCGGGCGACGACCCGGCGCCGCACGTGCGCGTGGCGCACCCGCTTCGCCCAGATCAGCTCGCCGCCGCCGGGCGGGGCCAGGACCCCGCCCGCGCGCGGGTCGCCGCACCACCACAGCACGCCGTCCGGTCCCGGCCGCACCAGTTCGTAGCGCTGCCGGGTCGCGATCACGGTCAGCGGCCACGCCTCGGAGCGGTCCGGGGAGCGCAGCACGACGGTCGTCGCGGTCCGGCCGTCGCCGATCGCCACGGCGGGGTGCGCCGACCAGGTGCCCGAGCCGAGGGCCCGCCGCATCCGCCACGCGTTGAACCAGGAGCCGATCCCGGCGCCCAGCGAGGGGATGCCGATCAGGCAGAGCCCGGTCGCGGCCTGGCCGGCCCAGGTCCCCCCGAGCAGCTCCCCGACGGCGAGGGCCAGGACGAGCAGCACCGCCCCCGCGCCGGTCAGCACGGAGGCCTTCCTCCGGTACCGCTCCAGCGCCCGCGCCGTCGTCTCGACGTCCAGCGCGGACGTCACCGCCTGCGTCTCCGCACGCGTCATCGCACGTCCCCCACCCCTGAGTGCTTGTCCCCGCTGGTGAGGTTATGCGGCTTCCACGGGCAGTGTCAGCCCCCAGGCCCCCGCCCGCACCGTCCACGTCCGCCGTCGCACCGGCCCCGTCAGCCGCCCGTCCGCGCGGTAGCGGAAGTCCGGGCCCGAGACCGTGACCGTGCGGGCGGTCGCGTGCCGCACGGGGGCGGCGGCCGGGTGGACGGTCACCTCGGCCGTACCGCCGACGGGCCGGACCGTGAGGCCCTCAAGGGGCGCGTCGACGTCGGCGAGCAGGATCCCGTCCGCCTCGACCCGCAGCCGGGCGACGGGCGCGGGCGCCGGGCGGACCAGGGTGCGGACGAGGGAGCGGCAGGTGCCCCACACGGACGGCGCGGCGGCGACGGGGAGGGGCGCGCCCGGGACCAGGAGGTCGCCGAGGACGACGCCGTCGCTGTCGTCGACGAGCAGGTCGAGGCGGCGTACGGCGCCGTGCAGGGCGACCCGGGCCGCCGCGGGCGTGGAGCGCGGCACGCCGAGGGCGTGGGCCACTTCCAGGGCGTCCGGGGGGCCGATCGGGACGAACGAGAGGGCCCCCTCGGCGAGCTCCCGTTCGCGGTGCAGCAGGGCGACCGTGCGGAGCAGTGTGCGGTCGTCGCCGAGCACGACGGGGCGCCGCGAACCGCGCCGGGCCAGGGCCCGGGAGAATTCTTCGGGGCCGTCCGGCAGGCAGATCTTCGCCTCCGCGCCCGCGGACAGCACATCTTTCGCGATCCGTACGGACTCGCCGTCCATTCGGCGGGCGACCGGGTCGACGATGACCAGCAGCTGGTCGTGATCCGACACCTCGGTCCTTCCTCGGGTAGCATCTTTGTGCAAGAGCCCCTTGCGCTATTGCGCCAGGGGCTTCGTCTATTCCGGGGCACACCGGTGAGGCGGCGTACGCCCCCTGACCTTGGACATGCCCCACCCGGAAGGGGTGTACGCCTGTGCCCGCACTTGTGCTGCTCGGTGCTCAGTGGGGTGACGAGGGCAAGGGAAAGGCCACCGACCTGCTCGGTGGATCCGTGGACTACGTGGTGCGTTACCAGGGCGGCAACAATGCCGGCCACACGGTCGTCGTGGGCGACCAGAAGTACGCGCTGCATCTCCTCCCTTCCGGAATCCTCTCCCCGGGGTGCACCCCGGTGATCGGAAACGGTGTCGTCGTCGACCCGGCGGTCCTGCTCTCCGAGCTGAGCGGACTGAACGAGCGCGGCGTCGACACGTCGAAGCTCCTGATCAGCGGCAACGCCCATCTGATCACCCCGTACAACGTCACCCTCGACAAGGTGACGGAACGGTTCCTCGGCAAGCGCAAGATCGGCACCACGGGCCGTGGCATCGGCCCGACCTACGCCGACAAGATCAACCGCGTCGGCATCCGGGTCCAGGACCTGTACGACGAGTCGATCCTCACCCAGAAGGTCGAGGCGGCGCTGGAGGGCAAGAACCAGCTGCTCGCCAAGCTGTACAACCGCCGGGCGATCGACGCCGCGCAGATCGTCGAGGAGATGCTCCAGTACGCGGAGCAGATCAAGCCGTTCGTCGCGGACACCACCCTGATCCTCAACAACGCGCTGGACGAGGACAAGGTCGTGCTGTTCGAGGGCGGCCAGGGCACCCTGCTCGACGTCGACCACGGCACGTACCCCTTCGTCACCTCCTCGAACCCGACCGCGGGCGGCGCCTGCACGGGTGCGGGCGTGGGCCCGACGAAGATCTCCCGCGTCATCGGCATCCTCAAGGCGTACACGACCCGCGTCGGCGCCGGCCCGTTCCCGACGGAGCTCTTCGACGAGGACGGCGAGGCGCTGCGCCGCATCGGTGGCGAGCGCGGTGTCACCACCGGCCGTGACCGTCGCTGCGGCTGGTTCGACGCGGTCATCGCGCGCTACGCGACCCGGGTCAACGGCCTGACGGACTTCTTCCTCACCAAGCTCGACGTGCTCACCGGCTGGGAGCAGATCCCGGTCTGCGTCGCGTACGAGATCGACGGCAAGCGCGTCGAGGAGCTGCCGTACTCGCAGACCGACTTCCACCACGCGAAGCCGATCTACGAGATGCTGCCGGGCTGGTCGGAGGACATCACGAAGGCGAAGACCTTCGCGGACCTCCCGAAGAACGCGCAGGCGTACGTGAAGGCGCTCGAGGAGATGTCGGGCGCCCCGATCTCCGCGATCGGTGTCGGCCCCGGCCGCACGGAGACGATCGAGATCAACTCCTTCCTGTAGGCATGTAGGCATGTAGGCACGCCGAAAGGGCCCGCACCCGAGGGTGCGGGCCCTTTCGTGTGTCCGGTCAGGCGTCGAACTTCGTGTCCCGCCCGACCTTGTCCCAGGCGTTCAGGTCCGCCCGGACCTGGTCGAGGTGGGCGTGGATCATGTCGATGGAGTCCTCGCCGAGGGCCAGCCGCAGGGGCGGCTCGTCGGCGGCGAGCGCGGTCAGGACCGCCGCCGCGGCCTTCGCGGGGTCGCCGGCCTGGCCGCCGTCGCCGCCTTCGACGAAGGCGCGGGTGGCGCCGACGGTGTCGGCGTAGTCGGCGATGGTGTCCACGCTGAGGCTGCCGTTGCCGAAGAGGGACGTGCGGAAGGCGCCGGGCTCGACGATGAGGACGTGGATGCCGAGCGGCTTCACCTCGGCGGCCAGCGCCTCCGACAGGCCTTCGAGGGCGAACTTCGTCGCGCTGTAGGCGCCGAAGCCGGGCATCGAACCCTGCCCGCCGACGCTGCTGAGCTGCACGATCGCGCCGGAGCGGCGAGCCCGCATATGGGGCAGGACGGCGCGGGTGAGGGCCGCGGGGCCGAAGAGGTGCACGTCGAAGAGCGAGCGCAGTTCTTCGTCGCCGGTCTCCTCGACCGAACCGACGTGGGTGCGGCCCGCGTTGTTGACCAGGACGTCGATGCGGCCGTGCCGCTCGGCGACCTCGGCCACCACACGGTCGACGGCGGCCAGGTCGGTGACGTCCAGGGTGACGGCGTGGACCTGGTCGGGGTGGGCGGCGACCAGGTCGTCCAGGGTGCCCGCGCGGCGCGCGGCGGCGACCACCACGTCCCCGGCGGCGACCGCCGCCTCGGTGAAGGCGCGCCCGAAGCCGCTGTTGGCGCCCGTGATCAGCCAGACCTTGCTCATGTGCGTGTTCCCCTCGTTGGTGTCCCAACAAGCTTGCCGCAAAAGCCCGTTGCATGGACGCGATCCGCCGGGGAGACGGAACGGCGGAGGGGCGACGGACGCCCTAGTCCGTCGCCCCACCCGGCGCATGGCCACAGCCCCGCGAGGCTGGCCGGCCCCCGGCGGGGCCCCCGCCGGGGGGGGGGCGCCCCGCCCGCCTGGGCCCGCCCCCCCTCCGGGCTCATGCCCTCAGCCGCGCTGCGGCGTCGGTCACGGGTCGACGATGATCTTGCAGTCGTACTCGCCGGGCGGCAGGCCCTCGACGTTCAGGATCGCCGGGTTCGAGAAGCCGGCGCTGTGGCCGTCGCAGATGATCTTGGAGTTGGTCTCGCCCGATCCCGCGTCGTCCACCCGCACCAGGAGGTCGGCGAGCGGCGGGTTCGTGAACACGGCCGTGGCGCCGTACGCCGGCTGGTTGGACGTGCAGTTCGTGCCGGGGACGACGGTCTTCACCACGTTCGTCTGGCCGGCGTTGCCGTAGCCGGGCGGAGGCGCGTCCTCGTTGACCGTGTAGTTGCCGGGCGCGAGCCCCGAGATGCAGACCTCGCCGATGGTCGGGTCCTCGTCGGGAGCCGCCATGGTCGTGTCGTCGGTCACGATCGTGTCGTAGCCGTTGGGGCCGGTGACGTGGAACCGCGCGCCGGCGTTCCGGACGAGCGGGTTCCCTTCCTTGGTGCTCTTCTTCAGGATCTTGAGAGCGCCCTTGTTCTTGATGAGACAGAAATTGACGTGGCTGAGGCCGTAGTACTGGCCGTTGGGGTTGTTCGGGTTCACCGGGGAATGGAGATTCCCGTCGGATGTCCGGCCGCCGGGACGGTAGTCATAGAAGTTGGCGACCGGGCCGCCCTTGGCGATCACGCCGATGGCGGCGAAGTCGCCATTGAGCTGGAAGGCGAACACCGGGCCCAGGACGGTGTTCGAGACGTCGATGGTGACGGTTCCCGAGCCGGTGATGCCGGCGGGCACGACGATCTGCTTCGTCCCGTCCGTGACCGGCTCGTACTTGAACTCGAACATCCCGGGGATCGACCCCATGGACTTCGCGCAGCTCGGCTGGTTGTCGTTGACGAAGACCGGCGTCACGTTGCCCGGGCTGGTCGGCGCCTCTGCGACCCGCGGCTTGGTGGCGGCCACACCCACGTCGGCGAGGGGTGCGGCGAGGGCCGTCGTGACGCCCATGGTGACGAAGGTCGCCACGAGCGCCGCGCGTCTCCGTCGGGTCGCGATAAGTGTCATGAAAATACTCCGCCTTTCGATGCCGGGCCCGGCCTTTTGGCCACGGTCTCGACCGGCGAGCAGTATTGCGGGAAAGGGGATGGATATGACGTGCACCACGCTATTCATCTGCGTGTGACCGCGAGATCAGCGGCTGAATCGGCGAATCTGCAAACCCACTTGGAGCAGATGCCCGGCTGCGGAGTGAGGCAATCGGGTGCATGCCCTTTCGGAATTCACCTTGTTTCAGCGTGAACAAAACAGGGGCCGCCGAAAGCGGCGGCGCCCGGCTATTCCCGGACGAACTCCGCCGGTTCGCCGTCCGCGCTCATGCCGTAGACCTGGAGCCGTTCCTTGCCCTGGTGGCGGACGATGCGGAGGTTGCTGGAGCCGTTCTCGGCGCAGTCCGGGTCCCAGGTGTCCGGGTCGCGGGTCTCGGGGCCGATGACGAGCAGGGAGCCCGCGCCGCCGACGACGGCGGTGGTGGCGCAGCGGACGGTGCCGGAGAGCTGGTTCCCCTGGTCGTCCATGCGCGGGTACGCCTGCTCGAAGCGCACGAGCGGTGCGCCGACCGGGCCCTGGGTGATGGTGAGCTCGTAGGACCAGCGGTCGGGGTCGGGCTGGGTCACCGTGTCCGGCGCCTGCTTCCACCGGCCGACGTACGCGGCGGGGACGATGTCCGTACCGGTCCTGACCCGCTGGAAGGTGGCCTTGGCGACGCCGGAGCCCCATTCGACGACGTCGTTCGAGCGCAGGGTGAGGGTCTGGCGGGCGGCCGGGGTGCAGCGCTGGGCGGGCACGCTCTCGGTGATCTCGGCCTCGCCGAGGACGAGTTCGCTGTCGGTGGCGGAGATCAGGGTGGCCCGGCCGATGCAGAGCTGTTCCCCGGTGACGTGGGTGTAGACGGCCGCCTTGGCGCCGGCCGCGCCCTGGGTGATCTCGATCCGGCTGGTCTCGTACGGGGCGTCCGGCTTGCCCTTGAGGACGCCTTCCCAGGCGCCGAGGAAGGCGGCGGGGACGATCCCGGTGGCGGGCCGGACGGGGCTGGTGGTGCCGTTCTTGCCGCCGCCCCCGCCCCCGGTGGTGCTGCCGTTCCTGGGCCAGTACGTGTACGCGGCGCCGGCCGCCGCCGCCAGGACGAGCGCCGTGACGGCCGCGAGCAGCGCGGTACGGCCCCGGCGCCGGGGCGCGGCGGGCGTGCTGGGGGTCGTGGCCGCCGAGGGCGGCGGGGGAGTGTCGGAGACCGGGGAGGCACCGCTCCCCTCCGCCTCCAGGAGCTGCGCCGCGTGCCGGCCGAGGCGGGCCAGGACGTCCGCCGGGAGCCACGGGTCGGCGACCGGGAGCGTCTCGACGATCTCGGTCGCGGAGGGCCGGGTCGCCGGGTCCTTGGCGAGGCAGGCCCGGATGAGTCCGGACAGCTCGGGCGGCAGGTCCGTCAGGTCGGGCTCGTCGTGCGCGATGCGGAACATCGTGGCGTGGACGCCGCTGTCCGCCGTACCGAAGGGAGCGCGGCCGGTCGCCGCGTACGCGAGCACGGACCCCAGGCAGAAGACGTCCGACGCGGGCGAGACCTGGTCGCCGCGGACCTGTTCGGGCGACATGAAGCCGGGGGAGCCGACGACGGCCCCGGTGCTGGTCAGGTTGCCGCCGTCGGAGACGTGGTCGACGGCGCGGGCGATGCCGAAGTCGATGATCCGGGGCCCGTCGACGGTGAGGAGCACGTTCGACGGCTTGAGGTCGCGGTGGACGAGTCCGGCGGCGTGGATGTGGTCGAGGGCGCGGGCCAGCCCGGAGGCGAGGGCCCGGACGGTCGCGGGCGGCAGCGGCCCGAACTCGTCGCCGACCACGGTCCGCAGCGAGGGTCCCGGTACGTAGCCGATGGCGACCCAGGGCGCCTCGGCGGTGGTGTCGGAGCCGAGGACGGGCGCGGTGCCGGTGCCGCCGACCCGTTCGAGGGCGGCGACCTCGCGGGCGAACCGGCGGCGGAACTCGTCCTGGGCGGCCAGTTCCGCGTGCACCACCTTGACCGCGACGGTCCGCCCGCCGGCCGAGCGCGCCAGGAACACCCGGCCCATCCCGCCGACCCCGAGGCGGCCGATCAGACGGAACGGGCCGACGCTGACCGGATCTTCCGCGTTCAATGACTCCACGTCGCCAGAGCATGCCAGACGAGGAGATCGGCGATCAGCCCTCTCCGCACACCGGAAGCCCCTTCGGGGTCGCGCAGGGCAGGTGCCCGTGCGCGCTGATGACGTCCTGGCCGCGCCCCGACCGGAGGTACGTGAGGAAGCTGGCGGTCAGGGAGTCGGTCGGGGGCAGCCCCCAGGTGTAGGCGTACTCGATCTCCCGGTACGGGTAGGGGGACGTGCCGATCTCGTCCACGAGGGGCCGCCGGCCGTCGACGGCCACCCGGTGCAGGCCCTTGCGCCCGTCGGTGGCCCGGAGTTCGGAGTAGCCGAGGGCGCCGGGGAGTCTGGCGACGGTGGCGAGGACCTGTTCGGTGGAGTCGAGTTCGCAGCGGATGACCTTCGACTCGGGGTCGTCGGAGGTCTGGCAGTCCTGGGAGGAGTTGGCGGGCTCGTTGCGTTCGAGGACGCGGCGCTGGAAGACCTGCCGGGTCCCGGAGTTGGCGTCGCGGCTGACGAGGAGGACCGGCCGGTCGACGCCGGGGACGAGCTCGCCCCAGTTGCGGATGTCGCCCCGGTAGACGCGCCGGATCTGGTCGAGGGTGAGGTCGTCGAGGGGCACGCCGTCGTTCACGACGACGGTGAAGAGGGAGACGGCGACCATGTTCTCCCGCAGTTCGGGGTAGCCGCCGGGCTTGCGCCCGTCGGAGAAGGCGATGACGGAGTCCTTGTGCGGTCCGGCCGCGGCCAGCTCCCGGATGCCGGCGGTGGAGCCGTGCACGTCGACGGTGACCGTGGAGCCCTCGCAGTCCTCCTCGTACTGCTCGGCCGCCGCCCGCAGGGCGGGTGCGAAGGCCGTCGAGCCGGTGACGGTGAGGCTGCCGCGGGCGCAGCCGATGGGCGGCGGGTTCTGCTCGCGGACGATGATCACGGCGAGGGCCATGACGCAGGCGGTGAGGACGAGGGTGACGGTCCGGGCGGTGGGGCTGAACCTGGCCGGTTTCTCGTCGGGGGTGGTGCTCCGGTTGCGCCGGATGGAGCCGCCCTGGAGGCTTCCGTCGATCTTGATGTCGCGGTCGGCGACGCCGCCGGAGAGCTGGACGAGCAGCTTGAAGTACTGGCCGCGTTCGAGGGCGACCTTGGGGACGAGGACGGCGTTGTCGTTCCGTCCGAGCTTGGGGGAGCGCTCCAGGTCCTCCCGTACGGCATCCCAGGCGGAGGGGATGGTGGCGACGACGCCCTGGACGGTCCGCTCGCCGAAGGTGATCTTCAGTCCGTGGGGGTCGGCGGCGGCGCCGTAGTCCTCGGAGCTGATGTCGAGCTCGCGGTCGTTCTCGATGCGGAGGAGGACGAGCGTGGATCCGTTGGCGGGCGCGGCCATCCCCACGACCTGGCCCTCCCGCACCGTCATGACCTCGCTGTCCTGGTTCTCCTCCCGGTGGAGCGGGGTGTTGAGCTGCACGCGGTAGCCGAGCCGCTTGCGCTGCGGCGAGAACCGGTCGATCCAGACGACGGCGAGCGTGACGAGGACACCGACGAGGGCCGTTCCCACGGCGATGACGTTCTCTGCGGTTATCCACTCCATGGCCGGGACGGTACGCACGCCTGTACGAGGGCGGGGGCGGCGTAGCGGGCCGCCACCTGGACTTCGCCGTTCGTTCAGCGGCGGCCTCGCGGAGGCGGCTCCCCGGGTGGACCGACAGAGGTTGCCCGGGGCTGTGGAGCGTGGGTGTAATGGCCACGAGGGGGCCTTCCGTCTGAGGAGTACCCGATGCGCGTCGTCGAAGTGACCGCCTACGGCGGACCCGAGGTCCTCCGCATGGCCCGCCGGCCGAAGCCGGAGGCCGGGGCTGTCCCGGGCAAGGTACGGGTGGCCCTGAAGGCGGCCGGGGTGAACCAGGCCGACCTGCGGATCCGCGCGGGCCGGTACGCCGACGCGGTCGGCGACCTCAGGCCCCCGTTCGTCCTCGGGACGGACTTCGCGGGCAAGCTGCTCGATCCCGTGCCCGGAGAGCCGGGGATGACGGTCGGCACCCGTGTGGCCGGTTTCGTGCCCTGGTTCGAGATGCTGACGGGCGACGGCACGTACGCCGAGATCATCTGGGCCGACCCGGAGTGGCTGTCCCCGATCCCGGAGGACGTGGACTTCACGGTGGCCGCGTCGCTGCCGCTGGCCTCGGCCACCGCCCAGCAGGGCCTCGAACGGCTGAACCTTCCGGCGGGAGCGAGCCTGCTCGTGACGGGTGCGAGCGCGGTGGTGGGCCGCCTGGCCGTCCAGTACGCCCATGCGGCCGGGCTGCGGGTCGTGGCCGTCGCCCACGAGGGCGACGAGCCCGAACTGCGGGTCATCGGCGCGGACCACGTCGTGCCGCGAGGCATCCCCGAGGACATCGTCGCGAAGGTGCGCGCGGGCGACCCGGACGGGGTCGACGGGGTCTTCGACGGGGCGCTCATCGGCGCCGAGCTGCTCCCGGTGGTCAAGGACGGCGGCGCGTTCGCCGCGCTGGCCCCCGACCGGGTGCCGGCCGCCGAGCGGGACATCCGCGTCGAGACCGTACGGGCCGTCCCGGACGCGGCCCGGCTCACGGAGAGCCTGCGGAAGGTGGCGGACCGCGAGCTGATCACCCGGGTGGCCGACGTGATGCCCCTGGAGGAGGTCGCGGAGGCGCACCGCAGGGCCGAGGCGGGGCACCGGCCGGGCCGGATCATCCTGATGATCTGAGGGTGACCGGGGTCACAGGGAGAGGGGACTGGACCTCAACTTTGGTTGAGGAAGAAAGATCTCTTTCACCAGCCCCCGCGACTCCCCAGGAGACGAACCCCATGGCCACGCTGCTGCACATCGACACGTCCTTCAACGGCGACGACTCCCACTCCCGCGCCGTCACCGCCGCCTTCCGCAAGGCCTGGGAGGCGGAGCACCCCGAGGGGACGGTGATCTACCGCGACCTCGCGGCGGATCCGATCCCCCACCTGGAGGCCGCCGCCTACTACGCGGACAGCACGGCGCCCGCCTTCGCGCTGCGCGGGAGACTGATCGAGGAGGCCGAGCGGGCGGACGTGATCCTGCTCGCCGCGCCGATGTACAACTACACGATCCCCTCCACCCTCAAGGCGTGGCTCGACCACGTCTTCCTGGTGGGCCGCACCTCGATCACCGAGAACCCCTCGCTCGCCGGCAAGCGGGCCGTCGTCGTCACCAGCCGGGGCGGCTCCTACCGCGAGGGCACGCCCCAGCACGGCAACGACTACGTCGAGAACTACCTCCGGCTGGCCCTCGGCGACATGTTCGGCCTGGACGTCAGCTTCATCGCCCCCGAGCTGACCCTGGCCCCGCACGTCCCGGCGATGGCCGGACTCGTCCCGCTCTTCGAGTCCTCCCGTACGGAATCCCTCGCGGCGGCCGAGTCGCTGGCGAAGGAGCTGGCGGTGCAACTGGCCGCGTAGGGCCGCGCCTTCGGAGAACGACCCCACGGTGGCGCCGTGGGGTCGTTTTCTGGTCTAGACCTTGACAGGTTCAGACCAATCGCGCTTCGCTGTGGCTTCCCACCCGGACCCCACCCGGAAGGAAGTACGCACCATGCTGCGTAAGTTGGTCACCCTGATGGCCGCGCTCTGTACGGCCCTCGGCCTCGCGGTCCTCCTCCCCACCGCCTCGGCGGGCGCCGCCCCCGCCTGCGTGGCCGCCTGGAACTCGTCCAGCGTCTACACGGGCGGCATGACCGCCTCGTACAACGGCCACAACTGGTACGCCAAGTGGTGGACCCAGAACGAGCGCCCCGGCTCCTCCGACGTCTGGCGCGACGAGGGCGTCTGCGGCACCGGCGGGGGCGGCACGGACCCGAACCCCTCCGGATTCGTCGTCTCCGAGGCCCAGTTCAACCAGATGTTCCCGAACCGGAACCCCTTCTACACGTACGCGGGCCTCGTCGCCGCCCTCAAGTCCTACCCCGGCTTCGCCACCACCGGCAGCGACACGGTGAAGAAGCAGGAGGCCGCGGCCTTCCTCGCGAACGTCTCCCACGAGACGGGCGGGCTCTACTACATCGTCGAGCAGAACACGGCCAACTATCCCCACTACTGCGACACGACCCAGCCCTACGGCTGCCCGGCCGGCCAGGCCGCGTACTACGGCCGGGGCCCGATCCAGCTCTCGTGGAACTTCAACTACAAGGCGGCCGGTGACGCCCTCGGCATCGACCTGCTGAACAACCCGTGGAGGGTGGAGCAGGATCCGGCCGTCGCGATGCAGACGGGCCTCTGGTACTGGAACACCCAGAACGGCCCCGGCACGATGACCGCGCACAACGCGATGGTGAACGGCGCGGGCTTCGGCCAGACCATCTGGGCGATCAACGGCAGCCTGGAGTGCAACGGCGGCAACCCGGCCCAGGTCCAGAGCCGGGTCACCAAGTACCAGCAGTTCACCCAGATCCTGGGTGTGCCCGCGGGGGCGAACCTGTACTGCTAGAGGGTCAGACCAGCGACAAACGCGGTCCAGGCGGCGGGCTCCACGACGAACGTGGGCCCGTCGCTGACTTTGGAGTCCCGCAGGTGGACGGCGTGGGCACAGGTGGCGACTTCTACGCAGTTGCCACCGCCATCGTCGCTGTACGAGGACTTGCGCCAGGCGAAGGCGACCTCGACGCAGTCACCGCCGCTGGAGCTGCTGTAGCTCGACTTGAACCAGTGCAGGGGGTCGTTCATCTCGGTGCTCCCGCCAACCGTTCGATGAGGCCCAGCGACTTGCGCGGGTCCAGGGCCAGTGCCCGGATCTTCGCATACCGCTGCGTGTACCTACTCACCTTTGCCCGGTCGGTGACGAGCAGGCTCTCGTCCTGGATCTCCAGGTAGACGAGACGGTCGTGCTCCGGCGTCTCGACCACGTTCATCATGCCGTGATCGCCCACGTACTCACCGCTCAACCCCGCATCCAGCGGCAGGACCTGAAGGTTCACGTTCCTCCGTTTCGCGCACTCCGCCAAGTACCCCAACTGCTCCCGCATGACCTCCTCGTCGCCGATCGGCCGCCGCAACACCGACTCGTCGAGGATCAGCTCGATCTCGCACA
This sequence comes from Streptomyces sp. NPDC055815, assembly GCF_053616475.1. Lineage (NCBI taxonomy): Bacteria > Bacillati > Actinomycetota > Actinomycetes > Kitasatosporales > Streptomycetaceae > Streptomyces > Streptomyces sp. NPDC055815. The sequence goes on from NZ_JBSHDU010000016.1 coordinate 70,604, forward strand.
CCGGCTTCCGGTCGAACAACGCCTTCCGCGCCATCCGGCCGACGACCAGCTCCTCGACCCGTTCCGGGGACGGCTCCGGGTGGCCGCCCGCGATCAACGCCCGCGCGTACGCCTCCGTCTGGAAGAGTCCGTGGACGACGTGGTTCGCGTACAACCACAGCGCCACCGCCTTCTGCTCGATCGGCGCGTACCCCCGGAACTGCTCCGGCAGCTTCTCCAGTCGTACGAGTTCCCTCAGCTCCTCGAAGAAGCCCGTGCCGCCGCCGAGGCCCCGTTCGAGCTGGACCAGCATGTCGTCGCTCACCGGATGGATCAGCCGTTCCATCGCGCTGATCGCCGCTCCCGTGAAGCCCGTCTGGCTTCCCAGGTACTCCTGTGTCCAGCCCTTCTTCTGCCGCATTCTCTTCGCCACGGTGGCCGCCGTCCTGGCCGCAGGGCCCACCGTTTCCTTGTTCTCGGCTCGCGCCATTCACGCTCCCCATTCGGACTCAACCGATCTCAACCGGTCTCAACTGCTCCCCGCCGAATTCGACTGCGCTGAGGGCGTGTTGGCGCAGGTCAAGGGGTTGCCGACGCGCCCGCCGCAGTCGTGGAAAACGCTAGCGCCGACGCGGGAACATGGTGCTGTGAATGCAGAGAACCGGGAAGTTGATGTGAGTTGGATTCCTGTTTCCGGATTCCAACTCCGCAAGGCGGGCGTACAATTCGACGCCGTTCGAGTGGACGGTGACGAAGGGCGCCGGCTCGCCGACTGGATGGAGGCGCTCACCGGGGGAGACCCGGGGCCCGTGGTCATCGAGGCGAACGGCCGGCGCGGGGTCTACTTCCTCGTGCCGCCCGGGTCGACGGCCCGCCGGGCGTGGCCGCGCGGGGTGACGCGGTTCAACGCGGGGCCGGCCCATGTGAGTTACGTACCGGTGCCCGCCCTGACGGGCCGGACCTGGCCGCTGGCGTGGCGCTTCCCGCCGACGTGCGCGGACCGTTTCGTGCATCCGCTGCTGCTGCGGAGTGCGGTGAGCGAGCTGTTCACACCCTCTTGACGACCCAGGTCAGGGCCAGGGCGGGGGTCAGGCAGGAGACGAGGGCGTACAGCTGGTCGTGGCCCGCCACCTGGAAGTCGAGGGCCTTCGGGAGGAGCAGGACCAGGCCGGTCAGCAGGACGGCGAGGGCGGGCAGGTGGACGCCGGGGTCGAAGCGGCGCAGTCGGTGCAGGTCGTCCGCGCCGCCCATCACCTTGATGGTGAAGCCCGCGACCAGGATGAGGGGCCAGATCCAGAGCCCGAGGAAGGCGACGAGGAAGAGACGGACGGTGGAGCGTCTGCCGTTCTCGACGACAGGGGTGTTCGGGTCGCGGGGCGCGAAGTAGACGTCGACCTTGCGGCCTGGCCGGGGCGCCTTGGATCGGGTGTACACGCCCCGGAGGGTGACCTCGCGGGGGCCGGGCTCGTACGGGATCCGCAGGGTGAGGTCGGTGAGGTAGTAGGGGTCGTGGTCCTCACCGCCCTCGTGGAACTCCGGCTCGCTCGCGAGGCGGACGACGGTGACCTCGTACTCGGCGTACCCGGCGCGCTCCAGGCGCTCGGTCTCGCGGCCGTAGGAGCCGCTGACGGTGAAGGCCGTCAGGAAGGCGGCGAAGGTGGCGAAGGGGACGCCGAAGCAGAGCAGGTACCGCAGGACGGGGTTCGGCTTCCGGGTGTCCGGGCGGGGCTTGTGGAACGGGTCGCGTTCGCGGGCCCCGGCGCGGTACGAGGCGAGGACCCAGCCCACCGCGAAGAGCGCCGAGAGGCCGGCGAGGAGCAGCTCGGGCACGAGCGGCGGGTGCGGCGAGACCCCCCAGAGGGCGGCGACGACGGCGGCGGCCCCGCTGAGGACCATGCCCCAGCCGGTGACGGCGGTGGCGGCACTGCGCGCTGACGTGCTCATGGCGCGGAGCATAGACGGGGCGGGTCGTTCGATTGCGTGCATGCAGATATGCATGCAATCATGGGGGCATGGTTGCACTGCAGATTCGTGATGTGCCGGAGGAGATGCGCGACCGGCTGGCGGCCATAGCGGGTGAGCGCGGCCAGTCGTTGCAGGCGTACCTGTTCGACGTGCTGACGGACGAGGTGCGGCGCCGGGACAATCTGGCCGTGCTCCAGGGCTTCTCCCGTGGGCGGTACGGCACTCGGCTCGGTACCGCCGACGTTCTGGGGGTGCTGCGCGCCGAGCGTGCCGAACGGGATGCGGGACTCGGTGTGCCGGGAGATGACGAGTGATCGTCGTCGACGCGTCCGTCTTCGCGTTCTCGCTGCTCGACGAGGGGCCGATCGGGGACCGGTGTCGCGCGGCCCTCGCAGCCGACAGCAGGTGGATCGCGCCGGAGCACTGGACGATCGAGGTGCTCTCGGTGATCCGGGGCAACCTGCTGGGCGGAAAGATCTCCAAGGAGCACGCGGAGGACGCCGTCGCCGCCCTCGCCAAGCTGGAACCTGTCGTGCCGTTGTCGCGGGTGCTTCTCCCCCGGATCTGGGAGCTGCGGGGAAACCTCACCGCCTACGACGCGGCCTACGTCGCGGCGGCGGAGGCGTACGGCTGTGCGCTGGTCACCGCGGACGGCCTCCTGGCCCGTGCGTCCGGCATTCGCTGCCCCGTGGATGTGATCGCCGGCTGAGCGCCCGCCAGGCTGCTCACCGCCCCGACCGGCAACGTGTCGGGTCCGCCACGGTCTCGGTGGACAAGATGGTGATGGCCCGTCCCACCTGCGGTTCCTTACCCTCGGTCCCATGACCCCTCATGTCGAACCCGATCCTCAGGCCGGCGCGGCCGTCAAGGCCGCCGACCGCGCGCACGTCTTCCACTCCTGGTCCGCACAGGGACTGATCGACCCGCTCGCCGTCGCCGGCGCGGAGGGTTCGTACTTCTGGGACTACGACGGCAACCGCTACCTCGACTTCACCAGCGGTCTCGTCTACACCAACATCGGCTACCAGCACCCCAAGGTCGTCGCCGCCATCCAGGAGCAGGCCGGGAAGCTCGCGACCTTCGCGCCCGCCTTCGCCGTGGACGTCCGCTCCGAGGCCGCACGCCTCATCGCCGAGCGCACCCCGGGCGACCTGGACAAGATCTTCTTCACCAACGGCGGCGCCGAGGCCGTCGAGAACGCCGTCCGGATGGCCCGTCTGCACACGGGCCGCCACAAGGTGCTCTCGGCCTTCCGCTCGTACCACGGTGCGACCTCCACCGCGATCAACCTGACCGGTGACCCGCGCCGCTGGGCCTCCGACACCGGTTCGGCGGGCGTCGTGCGCTTCTGGGCGCCGTTCCTGTACCGCTCGCCCTTCTACGCCACCACCGAGGCGGAGGAGAGCGCGCGGGCCCTCCAGCACCTGGAGGACACGATCGCCTTCGAGGGTCCGGCGACGATCGCCGCGATCATCCTGGAGACCGTGCCCGGCACCGCCGGCATCATGACCCCGCCGCCCGGCTACCTGGCCGGCGTCCGCGAGATCTGCGACAAGTACGGCATCGTCTTCGTCCTCGACGAGGTCATGGCCGGCTTCGGCCGCACCGGCAAGTGGTTCGCCGCCGAGCACTTCGACGTCGTGCCCGACCTGATGACCTTCGCCAAGGGCGTGAACTCCGGCTACGTGCCGCTCGGCGGCGTCGCCATCAACGCCGAGATCGCCGCCACCTTCGACAAGCGGCCCTACCCCGGCGGCCTGACCTACTCCGGTCACCCGCTGGCCTGCGCCGCCGCCGTCGCCACCATCAACGTGATGGCCGACGAGAAGGTCGTCGAGCACGCCGCCCACATCGGCGAGAACGTCCTCGGCCCCGGCCTGCGCGAGCTCGCCGAGCGTCACCCGTCCGTCGGCGAGGTCCGCGGCATGGGCGTCTTCTGGGCGCTCGACCTGGTCAAGAACAAGGAGACCCGCGAGCCGCTCGTCCCGTACAACGCGGCCGGCGAGGCCAACGCCCCGATGGCCGCCTTCGGCGCCGCGGCGAAGAAGCAGGGCCTGTGGCCCTTCATCAACATGAACCGCACCCACGCCGTTCCCGCCTGCAACGCCTCCGAGGCGGAGGTCAAGGAGGGCCTGGCGGCCCTGGACGCGGCCCTCTCGGTGGCCGACGAACACACCGTCTGACCGCGGAACGGAGAGGCCCCTTCCGTCTGGACTAGGGTGTCCGGAACCGGACGGAGGGGGCCCGACCCATGCCCGCGAGCGGAGCTGTCACTCGCAACACCTTGCGACAGCAGATCGCGGACGCGCTCCGTGACGAAGTGCTCGCAGGGCGTCTCCAGCCGGGCGAGGAATTCACCGTCAAGCAGATCGCCGAGCAGTACGGCGTCTCCGCGACGCCCGTCCGCGAAGCCCTCGTCGACCTCTGCGCGCAGGGCCTCCTCGACTCCGACCAGCACCGCGGCTTCCGGGTCCACCAGTACTCGATCGCCGACTACCGGGGCATGGTCGAGGCCCGGATGCTCGTCGTCGACGGCATCTTCCGCCGCCACGCGCCCGCGACGACCCCGCCGCCCGAGCCCGACCACAACATCGGCGTCGCGCTCGTCTCCGTACGGCGCCGCGGCGAGGCCGCGGCCCGTGCCGCCCGCGCCGGGGACCTCGACATCCTCATCGGCTACGACATCCGCTACTGGCGCGAGCTGGGGCGGCTCGTCTCCGCCAACGACTACATCGCCGACTTCCTGCACCGGCTCCGCGTGCAGGCCTGGGTCTTCTCGGTGCCCTACCTGCGCTCCGAGCGGGACGTCCTCGGCTGGCTGTGGAGCGGACACGTGGACCTGGTCGACGCGATCACCCGCGGCGACGCGGAGGCCGCCGTCCAGGTCGTACGGGACTACAACGCGCACTCCCTCGAATGGGCCGACAGGCTGGAGGCCCGGACCGTCCGGTGATCCGGGTTGAGGCGGGGGCTCCGGGGGCAGGTGGTCAGCGGGTGGGCGTGGTCGGCCCGGCCGACTACCCTGGCCGTCCCTGCAACTGACGGAGAGCGAGCCTCCCTTGGCCTGTGACCTGTGGCTGGTCCCCCTCGTCGACGTGCTGTGCCACAGCCCCGACAATCCCTTCGCCGAAGAGATAGCCGCCTACGACGCCGTGCTGAGCGCCTCGGGCCTGCCGACCGTGCCCGTCTACGCGTACATGCCGGGGCTCTCCGGCGACGTCGCCCCGGTCGCCGGCTTCGACTACGAGGCCCTGCACTTCCTGCGCCGCGCCTACCTGCTCCAGATGTGCCAGCTGCCGGTCGAGCCGGTCGGCGAGCTCGGCGGGGACTACGAGCAGCTCCTGGAGATGTTCGAGGCGACCGCCCAGCAGTCCCACCTCGTCTGGCACTACGACCACGCGGGCGCGTACGTGCCGGTGGACTTCCCGGTGCCGCTCGCCAGCGACGAGCTCCTCGAAGGCGGCGGGCCGCTCGGCTCCTCGTACGGGCTGCTGCGGGAGCTGGAGTTCGTGGCGCCCGCCATCGGCATCGACCCGGCGAACCCGCCGGCGGCCCCGGAGCCGCCGGACCGGCCCACCACCCTGGAGGAGCCGGCCGCGGCCGTGCCGTACGAGGACCACCCGTTCGCCCGGGAGCGGCACGTGTGGCTGGGGCTGCACGCGGCGGCGACCCGGAGCCTCGCCCAGGGCTCGATGATCATCCTGAGCTGAGCCCCTTCGGCCCCCGCGTCATCACGGGCTGAGCCCCTTCGGCCCCTGGATCATCACGGGCTGAGCCCCTCCGGCCCCCGGACCGCCCTAGCGGGCCTCCGGGGGCCGCTGGCGCGGCATGTTCGGCCGGGTGCCCGGCGGCAGCGGGAAGCGGCCCGAGGGGTGCGAGCTCTCCGCCCTGGCCGGGACCACGCCGACCGACTGGAGCGCCAGCGGCGCCGGGCCCGAGCGGAACTCGACCATCCAGTCCGCCGTCTCGGCCCGTACCAGCTCCGTCACGTCCTCCGAGAAGCGGCGCAGCACGCCGAGACATCGCTCGGCCGCCTCGCTGGCCGTGCCCTCCGTGGGGCCGAGGACCTCCCGGACGCTCTCCGAGGCCCAGTCGAACTGGAGCGCCTGGAGGCGGCGCTGCACGGCCTGGGCTGTCGCCACGTCCCTTATCCAGCCGGACGTGAGCCCGAAGTACCGGTCGCAGGCCATGCAGGCGGCGCCGAGCAGCAGCGACAGATAGCCCCAGCCCGCGGTGCCCTCGGCGACCCCGGTCAGGTCGAGCAGCGGGAGCGCGGCGCCCGCGATCACCCCGGCGGCCGTGCCGATCCGCAGGATCCGGGCGGCGCGGCGCTTCCAGACGCGGTCGGAGAGGTACCACTCGGCGGTGCGCAGGGCGTTCCCCTCGACCCAGCGGTACAGCTCGTCGAGCCGTTCGGCCGGCTCGCCCCAGTCGCCCAGGGGGAACGGCGTACCGGTCAGATCACGGGTGACGTCTCCCCCGGGGGGCCCCGGCGGCTGCATCTCCGGCTGCTGGCTCACCGGGGGACTCCTCTGTTCAGCTCAGCGCTCGTGTCCTTCTGTGACGTGCGGTGCACGTGGTGCCTGCCCTTCCTACCGCCGAATGGTGGGCGATGGGCCCGGAATCCCGGGATTTCCGCCCGCAAGAGGGTCTTGATCAGGTAGAGAGGCCCGCAGTTTCTCACTCGAAAGAGTTGCGTCGGCACCCCGGTCGAGGAGCACGTAGGCTCGGCATACCGACGTTCCGATGACCAGGACGTTCCGACCAGCAGGAGTGAGTGACCGTGATCCCCGGTGGTGGCCAGCCCAACATGCAGCAGCTCCTCCAGCAGGCCCAGAAGATGCAGCAGGACCTCGCCCGGGCGCAGGCGGAGCTCGCCGCGACCGAGGTCGACGGCCAGGCGGGCGGCGGTCTCGTCAAGGCGACCGTCACCGGCTCCGGCGAGCTGCGCGGCCTGGTCATCGACCCGAAGGCCGTCGACCCGGAGGACACCGAGACGCTGGCCGATCTGATCGTCGCCGCCGTGCAGGCCGCCAACGACAACGCGCAGCAGCTCCAGCAGGCCAAGCTCGGTCCGCTGGCCCAGGGCATGGGCGGGATGCCGGGCCTGGGCTTCTGAAGCCCTTCTAAGGCTCGCTTCCAGCCACTACCGTAAGAATCAAGCACTCCCGAGAAGGGCGCTGACGGTGTACGAAGGCGTGGTTCAGGACCTCATCGACGAACTGGGCAGGCTGCCCGGCGTCGGTCCCAAGAGCGCGCAGCGGATCGCCTTCCACGTCCTCCAGGCGGAGCCCACGGACGTCCGTCGTCTCGCGCACGCGCTCCTGGAGGTCAAGGAGAAGGTCCGGTTCTGCGCGGTCTGCGGGAACGTGGCGCAGCAGGAGCAGTGCAACATCTGCCGCGACCCGCGCCGCGACCTGACCGTCATCTGCGTGGTCGAGGAGCCCAAGGACGTCGTCGCGATCGAGCGGACCCGCGAGTTCCGGGGGCGGTACCACGTCCTCGGCGGCGCGATCAGCCCGATCGAGGGCGTCGGCCCGGACGACCTGCGCATCCGGGAGCTGCTCGCGCGGCTCGCGGACGGCACCGTCACCGAGCTGATCCTCGCGACCGACCCGAACCTGGAGGGCGAGGCCACCGCGACGTACCTGGCGCGGATGATCAAGCCCATGGGGCTCAAGGTGACCCGGCTCGCGAGCGGCCTCCCGGTCGGCGGCGACCTGGAGTACGCCGACGAGGTGACCCTCGGCCGTGCCTTCGAGGGGCGGAGGCTGCTAGATGTATGACGACAGGGCCGGTGCGCTCGTCCGCGCGCTCTCAGGGAGGCTGCTCGATGTCTGACGCCACACTGCACTCCGTCACGCAGGACCCGGACGACTTCGCGGTCCAGATCGCCGACTCGATCGAGAGCTTCATCGTCGCCACGACCGAGGTCGCCAAGGGCGACGAGCCGGACAGCGCGGTGCCCTTCCTGCTCCTGGAGATCTCCCAGCTGCTCCTGGCGGGCGGCCGGCTCGGCGCGCACGCGGACATCGTCCCGGACGAGCGGTACGAGCCGGACACGGGCCCGGAGCCGGACGTCGACGAGCTGCGCGAGCGGTTCGCGGTGATGCTGGACCCGGTCGACGTGTTCTCCGAGGTCTTCGACCCGTACGAGCCCCGCAAGGCACCCGTCCCGGCCCGGATCTCCGACAACCTCGCCGACATCATCACGGACCTGCGCCACGGCCTCGCCCACTACCGGGCGGGCCGCACCAGCGAGGCGCTGTGGTGGTGGCAGTTCTCGTACTTCTCCAACTGGGGCCCGACCGCCTCGGCCACCCTCCGCGCCCTCCAGTCCCTCGTCGCCCACGTCCGCCTCGACCAGCCCCTCGCGGCCCTCGACGGCCTCGACACGGACGAGGACCTCACCGAGGACGACCTCGCCGAGGAGGCCGGCCGCGTGATGCTGGAGGAGATCGGGGCCCCGCTGGGCCTGCCCGGCCGGCCGGTCAGGAAGTAGCCCGCTCCACGAGGCGTACGAGGGCGCTGATGTCCTTCTCGTACGTGAACTCGCGCAGCAGCGTCCCCCAGCCGCCGTGGGGGGCGCGCCGCCAGACGAAGGTGTAGAGCACGGGCAGGCCGTCCTTCACCCGGCGCATGACGATCGAGCCGTACGCGTCGTACGTGCTGGTCGCGAGGAAGCTCGCGTCGTCGACGGACTCCCCGATGCTCGCGCCCTGCGCCTTCAGGGCGCGGAACCGGCCCATGAACATGTCCTTCGTGAGGGTCACGGTCCGGCCCTCCTCGTCGCAGCGGACGTTCTCGAAGGCGGGGTCGTACAGGGCGTCCAGTGCCTCGACGTCCATGGCGAGGCCCGCGTCCATGTAGGCGCGCATCCGGTCCACCAGGGTCTGGTCCATGATCGGCTCCTCTGCTCTCGGTGTCTGTGGTCCCACCGTCGCGGGGGCCACCGACAGACCGCCGACCGACGGCCGACAACCCACCGATGATCACTCCCTGAGCCGCTCGTCTCACCATGCGATATCACAGGGGCGTTTCCGGGTCCCTCGATAGACTGAGCCGATCGCAGCGCCGGCTGCGGCACAGACTGAGCGAGGAGCGCACGTGGGCCTTGTCGTGCAGAAGTACGGAGGCTCCTCCGTTGCCGATGCCGAAGGCATCAAGCGCGTCGCCAAGCGGATCGTGGACGCCAAGAAGAACGGCCACCAGGTGGTCGTCGTGGTTTCCGCGATGGGCGACACGACGGACGAGTTGATCGATCTCGCCGAGCAGGTATCCCCGATCCCTGCCGGGCGTGAGTTCGACATGCTGCTGACCGCCGGAGAGCGGATCTCCATGGCCCTGCTGGCCATGGCGATCAAAAACCTGGGCCACGAGGCCCAGTCGTTCACGGGCAGCCAGGCCGGTGTCATCACCGACTCGGTCCACAACAAAGCGCGCATCATCGATGTCACGCCGGGCCGGATCCGCACCGCCCTCGACGAGGGCAACATCGCCATCGTCGCCGGCTTCCAGGGTGTGTCCCAGGACAAGAAGGACATCACCACGCTGGGCCGCGGCGGCTCCGACACCACCGCCGTCGCGCTCGCCGCGGCGCTCGACGCCGAGGTCTGCGAGATCTACACCGACGTCGACGGTGTGTTCACGGCCGACCCGCGCGTCGTGAAGAAGGCGAAGAAGATCGACTGGATCTCCTTCGAGGACATGCTGGAGCTCGCCGCCTCCGGCTCCAAGGTGCTGCTGCACCGCTGCGTCGAGTACGCACGCCGTTACAACATCCCGATCCACGTCCGCTCGTCCTTCTCGGGGCTGCAGGGCACCTGGGTCAGCAACGAGCCGCAAGGGGACCGCAAGGTGGAGCAGGCCATCATCTCGGGCGTCGCCCACGACACCTCCGAGGCGAAGATCACCGTCGTCGGCGTGCCGGACAAGCCGGGCGAGGCCGCGGCCATCTTCCGCGCCGTCGCGGACGCCGAGATCAACATCGACATGATCGTGCAGAACGTGTCCGCCGCCTCCACCGGCCTCACGGACATCTCCTTCACCCTCCCCAAGGCCGAGGGCCGCAAGGCCATCGACGCCCTGGAGAAGGCGAAGACCGCGATCGGCTTCGACTCGCTGCGCTACGACGACCAGATCGGCAAGATCTCCCTGGTCGGCGCGGGGATGAAGACCAACCCGGGCGTCACCGCGGACTTCTTCCGCGCGCTCTCCGACGCGGGCGTGAACATCGAGCTGATCTCGACCTCCGAGATCCGCATCTCGGTCGTCACCCGCGCCGACGACGTCAACGAGGCCGTGCGCGCCGTCCACACCGCCTTCGGCCTGGACAGCGACTCGGACGAGGCCGTCGTCTACGGAGGCACCGGCCGATGACCCCGAAGCCGACGCTCGCGGTCGTGGGAGCGACCGGGGCGGTCGGCTCGGTGATGCTCCAGATGCTCACGCACCACGCGGACGTCTGGGGCGAGATCCGCCTCGTCTCCTCCCCCCGCTCGGCCGGCTCCAAGGCCTCCGTGCGCGGGGAGGAGTGCGAGATCCTCGCGCTGGACGAGGACGTCTTCGACGGCGTCGACCTGGCGCTCTTCCTGGTGCCCGAGGACGTCGCCGCCCGCTGGGCGCCGGTCGCCGTCTCCAAGGGCGCCGTCGTCGTGGACACCTCCGCGGCCTTCCGGGGCGACCCCGACGTGCCGCTCGTCGTCCCCGAGCTCAACGCGCACGCCGCACGGGTACGCCCCCGGGGCATCGTCGCCGGACCCGGCTCCACCACCCTCGCGCTGATCGTCGCCGTCGGCTCCCTGCACGCCGAGTTCGGGCTCGCCGAACTGGTCGTCACCGCCCAGCAGGCCGCCAGCGGCGCCGGAGCCGGACAGTCCGGGGTCGACGCGCTCCGCGCCCAGCTCGGCCTGGTCGCCGCCGAGGGCGAGCTGGGCACCCACCCCGGCGACGTACGGCGGGCCGTCGGCGAGAACACCGGCCCCTTCCCCGGCCCCCTCGCCCTCAACGTCCTCCCCTGGTCGGGCACGCCCGGCGCCGACGGAGCCTCCTCCGAGGAGGAGCACGTCCGCGACGAGACCCGCCGCATCCTCGGCCTGCCCGGCCTCCGGATCGCCGCCACCTGCGTCCGCGTCCCCGTCGTGACCGGGCACTCCGTCTCCGTGCACGCCCGCTTCGAACACCCCGTGCCGGTCGGCCGCGCGCACGAGGTCCTGGCGACCTCGCCCGGGGTCGTGCTCTACGACGACCCGGCCGCCGGAGACTTCCCCACCCCCGCCGACGTCGTCGGCACCGACCCCGCCTGGGTCGGCCGGGTCAGACGCTCCCTCGACGACGAGCACGCGCTCGACTTCTTCGTCTGCGCCGACAACCTCCGCAAGGGCGCGGCCCTGAACGCCCTCCAGATCGCGGAATCCCTTGTCACGGATTTGTGGGATCTGTGAACGACCTGTGAGCAAAAAGGCGTCAGATACCTCTTGAACTGCGGTGATGGGGTGTTCGACGATGCACTTCCCCCGTACTGCAACCAGAGTTGGGCGGGGCGCGTCTCTGCGTGCACCTACGACGGTGTGGCGCGGGACACGCTCAAAGCGGGGCATCGGGGGAGAACGGCTACACATGAGGACGAAGAGCTCGCCGTCGAAAAGGGTGGCGAACGCGTACAACCCTGTCGGGGGGAAGCGTGTCCAACAGGCGTGGCAGAGGTACTCGACATCGCGACCATCGCCCCGCTGCGCGGCGCGGGCACGGCGGTGCTCCCCGTGCGGAGCAGCGCCGGCGCACCCGTACGCGGCTCCGCGGTGCGTCCGCTCAGACGCCCCCGCGCGCTCGGCGGGCTGCCGGTGATCGCCCCCGTGCCCACCGGATCCCGCACCGGCTCCGTGGACGGCATCCCCTCGCCTCGTAAGAGCGCAGAGGCCGCCCCGGCCGCCGGCACCACCGTCGACCACCTGACCGAGACCTACCGCGCCCACTACCGGTCGCTGCTGGGTCTCGCCGCGCTGCTCCTCGACGACACGGCCTCCTGCGAGGACGTCGTCCAGGAGGCCTTCATCCGCGTCCACTCGGCGCGCAAGCGGGTCCGCGAGCCCGAGAAGACGCTCGCCTACCTGCGCCAGACCGTGGTGAACCTCTCCCGGTCCGCGCTGCGCCGCCGCATCCTCGGCCTGAAGCTGCTGTCCAAGCCGATGCCGGACATGGCCAGCGCGGAGGAGGGGGCGTACGAGCAGCTGGAGCGCGAGGACCTGATCAAGGCCATGCGCGGCCTCCAGCGGCGGCAGCGCGAGGTGCTCGCCCTGCGGTACTTCTCCGACATGACCGAGGTGCAGGTCGCCGAGACGCTCGGCATATCCCTGGGCTCGGTGAAGGCGTACGGTTCGCGGGGCATCGCGGCGCTGCGCGTCGCGATGGGAGCGACGACATGAGCGAGGCACCCGGCGGGGACGGCGTGGCCCACGAGAACCGTGACGGCGACGACGTCCCCGAGAGGCATGCCGCCGAGAAGGACGGCGCAGCCTCCGAGAACCCTGACGCCCTGGATGTACGTGACGACCCGAGTGGACAGCGCATGGTGAAGATCGAGCCCGGACCCCACGAGGGCGACGACGAACTCGCTGTGCGGAAGCTGTTCCAGGACGCCGTCGGCGGCCTCGAGCCCTCGCTCGGCTCCCTCGAACACCTGCGCAGGGCCGTGCCCGCGCGGCGCGCCCGCAAGCGGCAGGCTGTCGTCGGCGCCGCGGCCGCCGCCGTCCTCATCGGCACGGCCGTCCCCGCCTTCGTGCACGTCGCCGCCTCGGGCGGCCTCTCCGCCGCCAACCCGGTGAACGCGGGCCACGGCGAGCAGGCCCAGGGCGGCACCGGCTCCGAGACCGGCACCGAGGGCGGCAAGAGCCCCCAGGGCCCCGCGAGCAGCGTCTCGCCGAGCCCCGGCGCCGTCGGCGCCTCGGGCGGACCGCAGAGCCCCGGCACCGGTGGCAACGGCCCCCAGCAGTCCCAGGGCGCAGGCGCGGACGGAACCCCCCGGTGCACCGCCGGCCAGCTCGGCGTCAGCCGGGAGGGCGCCGAGGGCGCCGACGCCGAGGGCAAGGTCCACGGCACCTTCCGCATCGCCAACGTCTCCGACCGGGTCTGCCTGGTCGACGGCGCGGGCACCGTCTCCTTCGAGGCCCGCGGGGCGGCCGACCCCGCGCGGATCTCGGTCACCCGGCACACCTCGGGCGACGGCAGCGGGCTGCCCGACCCCTCGCAGGAGTCCTTCGCGCTCGTCCTGAAGCCGAAGGGCAGCTACGAGGTGAAGTTCGTCTGGATCCCCAGCGAGACCTGCCCGACCGGCGGCGGTGGCACCCCGACGCCGACGCCGACCACCCCGACCGAGCCGCCGCCCACGCCGACCCCGACCCCGACGCAGAGCCCGACGGACGACCCGACGAGCGGGGCGGGCGGCACCGAGTCCGGCGGCGCCGGCACCAACCCGGGCACCGGTACGGAAGCGGGCTCGGGCGCCGGCATGGCTCCCCAGCTGCTCCACGAGGACGGCGCCCCGACGGACGCCAGCGTCGTGGTCAGCCACACCGTGGAACCGGGCGGCGCGACGGCCTCGGCCGTGGTGCCGAACGCCTGCGCGGGCACGATCATCCGGACGGGAGTCCTCCCGGCCTCCTGAGCCGACGCCGGGCGGATGGGTGGGTGGGCCCGTGGGACGGGAGTCCTGCGGGCCCCCTGTTTCTTACGGCTCTTACGGCTCTCGGCTTCTTACGGCTTCTTACGGCGGTGAGGCTGTGCAGCCTCACCGCCTCACCGCCTCACAGCCCCAGCGCCTCGTCGCGGGAGGCCTCCGCCTCGCGGCGGACGAGGCGGAACCACATGAAGACCACGAAGCCCGCGAAGACGAACCACTCCGCCGTGTAGCCGAGGTTCTGGAAGGCCTTGGCGTCCAGGCTCGTGCCCGCCGCGGCCGCCGCCGGCACCGGCGTGAGGCCGGTGGGGGAGTCCGCGAGGGTGATCCAGGCGTCGTAGACGTCGTCCGTCACCACGTTCACCAGGGACGCCGCGCTGATCATCCCGAGCTGCCCCTCGGGCAGCCCGCCCGCCGCGCGGACGCCCTTCGTGCCCGGGTTCTCCGAGGCCTGGAGCGCGCCCACCACCGTGACCTCGCCGGCCGGCGGGGCGGGGGCCTTCGCGCCCGCAGGGAGCCAGCCCCGGACCACCGGCAGCGAGCGACCGCCGTCGGTCCGCAGCAGCGTCAGGACGTACGAGCCGGTCCGGCCGTCCAGCTCGCGGTCCGGCACGAGGAACTGCTCCCCGAACCGGCCGCGCGCCTCGGCGGAACGGCCCGAGGTCTCCTTGTCCACCGGCAGCAGCGAGTCCAGCGGCTCGGCCTTCAGCGAGCTCGCCGCCGGCCGCTCCTCGGCCTCCCGGTGGGAGTCGACGCGGTCCTCGAACTTGCCGAGCTGCCAGGTCCCCATGAACACGCAGAACGGGATCGCGAGGAGGACGAAGACGTTGATCCCCCACCAGCGGGGCGTTCTCAGGAACCGGTACACGCCCCCCACGGTACGCAAACGGCCTCAGCCCTCCGACGGCCGGGTCCCCAGGTGTCTGGCCGCGAAGTCCAGGTCCAGGGCGACCTGCTTGATCCGCTCCTCCACCACCAGCGAGCCGTGGCCCGCGTCGTACCGGTAGACCTCGTGCACCGCGCCCCGGGCCGCGAGCCGGTCGACGTAGTTGTCGATCTGGCGGATCGGGCAGCGCGGGTCGTTGACGCCGGCCGACACGTGCACCGGGGCCTTCACCGCGTCCACGTACGTCAGCGGCGACGAGGCCGCGTACCGCTCGGGCACCTCCTCCGGGGAGCCGCCCAGGAGCGTCCGGTCCAGCGCCTTGAGGGCCTCCATCTCGTCCTCGTACGCCGTGACGTAGTCCGCGACGGGCACCGCCGCGAGACCCACCGCCCAGTCGTCCGGCTGCGTGCCCAGACCGAGCAGCGTCAGATACCCGCCCCAGGAGCCGCCGGACAGGACCAGGCGCTCCGGGTCGGCGAGGCCGCTCGCCACCGCCCAGGCGCGGACCGCCGCGATGTCCTCCAGCTCGATCAGACCGACCCGGTGCTTCAGCGCGTCCGTCCACTCCCGGCCGTACCCCGTGGAGCCCCGGTAGTTGACCCGCACCACCGCGTACCCGTGGTCCACCCAGGCCGCCGGGCCCGAGGCGAAGGCGTCGCTGTCGTGCCAGGCCGGGCCGCCGTGCACCTCGAAGATCGTCGGGAAGGGGCCCTCGCCCTCCACCGGACGCTGCACGAGCGCGTGGACCCTGCCGCCGGGGCCCTCCACCCACACGTCCTGCACGGGCACCGACGGGGGCGCCTTCGGGCCGGGCGGGTCCAGGACCACACCGCCGGCCGTGGACCGCACCACCGGCGGCTCGGCGGCCGAGGACCACAGGTACTCCACGGAGCCGTCGGGCCGGGCCGTCGCGCTCGACACCGAACCGGCCGGGGTCTCCACCCGGACCAGCGCGCCGGTCGCGATCTCGTACCGCCACAGCTCGCTGCGGGCCTCGAAGCCGTGCACGATCAGCAGCCCCGAGCCGTCCGGGTACCACTCCGCCGACACGTCGCCCGGCAGGTCGAGCCGCAGATCGGTCTCGGTGCCCGTCGCCACGTCCCACAGGAGCGGCTCCCAGCGGCCCCGCCGCTGGTGGCCGACGAGCAGCCGGGTGTCCCCGGCCAGCGGCGCGAAGCCGAGGACGGTGAGCCCCAGCTCCTCCGTGCCGCCCTTGGTGTCGTCGAGCTCGGCCACCACAGCCGCGTCCGAGGCGCGCAGCACCCGCAGCGAGGAGTGCATCGCGTCCCCGTGCTCGGTGTGCTCGATCGCGATCAGCGAGCCGTCGTACGACAGGTCGCCGACCCCGGCGGACTCCCGGTGCCGGTAGATCTCGACCGGGGCGGCGGCCCCCGGCCGTACGAGATGGACCGTCGAGCCGTCCTCGTCCGTGGAGCGGCCCACCACCAGCGTGCCCTCCCGGCCGATGGCGAGCCCCGCCGGATAGGAGGCGGCGAGACCGGGCACGGCCGGCTCGTCGGCGCCGCCCGCGAACGGCTGGCGCATCCACACCCCGAACTCGTCCCCGTCGGTGTCCGCGAACCACCAGACCGAGGCGCCGTCCGGCGACAGCGTGCCGTCCGTCGTCCCGTTCGGCCGGTCCGTGACCTGCCGCTGCTCGCCGCTCGCCCGGTCCCAGGCGTACAGCTCGTACGTCCCCGTCGCGTTGGACACGAACAGTGAGCGGTCCGGGGCCTCCTCGGCCCATTCCGGCAGGGAGACGCGGGGCGCCCGGAAGCGCTGCTCCCAGACGGGGGTGTCGCTGTGCTTGCTCTCGGTAGTCATGGCAACCATCATGCTCCGCGCCGCCGACAAACGGGTCGCGTCCTCCGCAGCCTGTGGATAACCTCCCCGGCATGTACTCTCCGACGCCCGAGGACTGGCTAGAGGCCAACCGCGCGAAGTGGGACGAGCGCGTCCCGATCCATGCCGCCAGCGAGTTCTACGACCTCGACGCCTTCCGCGCGGGCAAGGACGCCCTGCGGGACTTCGAGCTCGCGGAGGTCGGCGACG
Organism: Streptomyces sp. NPDC055815; assembly: GCF_053616475.1. Classification (NCBI taxonomy): domain Bacteria; kingdom Bacillati; phylum Actinomycetota; class Actinomycetes; order Kitasatosporales; family Streptomycetaceae; genus Streptomyces; species Streptomyces sp. NPDC055815. Next base: position 87,160 of record NZ_JBSHDU010000016.1, read on the forward strand.
TCACGGGCCGCTCGCTGCTGCACCTCCAGTGCCACATCGGCCTGGACACCCTCTCCTGGGCCCGGCACGGCGCCTCGCACGTCGTCGGCCTGGACTTCTCCGAGCCGGCCGTCGACACGGCCCGCGCGCTCGCGGCCGACCTGGGCCTCCCGCAGGAGCGGGCCGCCTTCGTCGCCGCCGACGTGTACGACGCCGCCGAGGCCGTCCCCGACACCTCGTACGACATCGTCTACACCGGCCTCGGGGCGCTGTGCTGGCTCCCCGACATCGACCGCTGGGCGGAGACCGCGGCCTCCCTCGTCGCCCCGGGCGGCTTCCTCTACGTGGCCGAGTTCCATCCGCTGACCGACTCGCTCGACGACGAGACCGGCAGCCGGGTCGTGCACGACTACTTCGTCCGCGACCCGTGGGTGGACACGAGCCCGGGGACGTACGCCGACCTCGACGCCGTCACCGTGAACAACCGCAGCGTGGAGTGGGTGCACCCGGTCGGCGAGGTCGTCACGGCGCTCGCGAAGGCGGGCCTGCGCATCGAGTTCCTGCACGAGCACGACGCCTCGCTCTTCCCGCGGTACGGAGCCCTCAAGCGCCACGAGGACGGCTACTACCGCTTCCCGGCGGACCGCCCCCGCATCCCCCTGATGTACTCGATCAAGGCGACCCGCCCGGCCTGACGCCGAGGGTCAGGGCCGACCGTCGGGACCGGCCCCCGTCACCGCTGGATGCGGATGACGGCCCGGCCGCCGCCGAGGTCGACCGTCGAGTGGCGCGGCGGGGCGCCGTCCTCCTCGTCGTCGCGCAGCACGAGGGCGCTCTGCCGCTCCTTGAGCTCGTTCTGCTTGCCCTGCGAGAAGGTGGCGTGCAGCTGCTCGAAGCCCGTCGAGGAGACCTGACCGGTGCGCTTGCCGCGTCCGGTCATGCGGAGGATCTGGTCGGCGAAGGCGATCACGGTCAGCAGGATGACCAGACCGGGCAGCGTCACGAACACGGCGAACTCCATGCCCCCATCACAACACGCGCCCCGGCGCCCTGTCAGGGGACGGTCGAGGGCCTGATGTGGTGGGTGCGCCGCCCGTCCGCGCCGAGGACCTGCGCGCCGATCTTGTGGGTGCGCAGGGACACCGCGGTGCCCGTGATCCGCAGTGCCGGCGCCGCCCGCACGAGCGCGGCGGTCACGTCGTGGAGTTCCTCGACGGTGCCGAGCCACATGGCGAGAGCCAGGTTGTGGCGCCCGGTGACCGAGGTGACCACGCGGGTCTGCCGCAGCCTGCCGAGCGCGGCCACCGACTCGGCCACGTCCAGCGGCGGTACGTCCGCCGTGACCAGCGCCCACACCGGCCGCCCGGAGAACCGCGGGGCCGGCAGACAGTGGTGGTGGCAGGCGCCGGCCGCGCCGAGCGCGTCCAGCCTGCGGCGCACGGTCGACTCGCTCGTGCCGCACTGCCGGGCCAGTTCGGCGGCGCTGCGCCGGGCGTCGCCCGCCAGCTCCGCGACGATCCGCTGGTCCAGCTCCGTGACGTGCGGGTACGCGCGCGCGGGGGGCCGGATCCGCCGTTCGCCGCCGGTGAGCTCGGCGAGGTGCTGCACCTGTCCCGGGGTGAGCTGCTCGATCCGCGAGCGGTAGGGCCGGTTGTGCAGCTGGGTGACGACCTGGGTGCGGGCCCTGAGCACCCCGGGGAGCCGCCGCACCCGGCCGGCGAGGTAGCCGTCGAGGGCGTGCAGGTCGGGGCAGTTGACGAGCAGGATCAGGTCGGAGTCGCCGGTCACCTGGTGGACGCCGAGGGTGTACGGGTCCTCCGCGAGCTGGACCGCGGTGGCCTCGGCGTCGCCGGCCACGCACTCCAGCTCGACCCACGCGTAGAGGGTGGCTTCGGTGCCGCGGCGGGCGGCGAGCATCGAACTCCACGCGTACCCCCCGGTGGTGAGGGTCTCCCAGCGCCGGGCGAGGGTTTCGGGGCTCACGGCGAGGACGGTGGAGAGCTGGGTCCAGCTGGCGCGGGGCGCTATCTGCAGTGCGTGGATCAGCGCCAGATCCACCTCCCCCAGGACGGATTCCCTGGTATGCATGTGCCTCCTTGGTCGATCCCGGGGAAACCCTGGGTGCGGGCACGGGAAGGCCCCAGGATGTGGACCAGGGCTCATGCATTCAAGCCGCGAACCTGGCTGATTTCCATTAAATCCGTCCTATGTCACAGGAGAAGGGCGGAGAAGTGACACGGGGGCTGGACCACATGTGGACAGGAGAACCACCGGAGACCGAACGCCTGTGGGGCGAGACGGTCGGCCTTGACCAGATCGCCGCGGCCGAACGCGGCTACGAGAGCTGCGGGCCGGCCGAACGGCTCCTGTGGGAGCGGCTCTCCGTCTTCGAGGGGGCCTTCGGCCGGGAGGCCGCCCGCGAGGTCTGCGCCTCCGGCACGCTGCCCGCGGGGCGGATCGAGGCGGTCCTCGACCGGCTCGCCCCCCTCGCCCTGCTGCCCGTCGACGACCTCTTCGACGGCGAGGACGGTCTGCCCCGGTACTGGATGCCGCATCCGATGCGGGCCGTCGGCGCCCGCCGGCTCACCGCGCGCGGCGACCGCTGGGCCGTCCTCCTGCACCACCGCAGGTGGTGCGTGAAGGTCGCCCGGCGGGCCGCCGACTGGTGGCAGCGGGGCCGTCAGCTCGACGCCCGGGACCTCGCGCTGCGCGAACTCCCCGACCTGGCCGCCGCCATGGACCCGACGACCGCGCCGCTCTCGCCGAGTGCCGAGGCGGAGACGTCCGTGGAGATCGCGGTCTCCCTGTGGTTCCTGTGGGTGGCCTGCGGGCGGATCGCCGAGGGCCGCAGCAGGCTGCGGCACGCCCTCAGCCTGCACGCCGGACCGCCCTCCGCCCGTGCCCTGTGGCTCGCCGCCTTCCTGGAGCTGGAGTCGGGCCGTCCCGAGGACGCCGACCCGCTCCTCGCCCAGGCGTGGGCGGCGGCCGTACGGGACGGCGACGAGCGCTGTCTGGCGCTCCTGGCCCATCTGCGCGGCGCGACCGCCCTCTACCAGGGGCGTACGCGCGCGGCGGAGGCCGAATTCCGGGAGGCCCTCGCGCTGATGGAGGAGCACCCCGAGTTCGGTCCGACCCGGCAGGCCTGCTGGGTCGGGCTCGCGCTCTCGCTGTGCCGCTCCGACCCGGAGGCGGCGCAGGAGGCGCTGGACCAGGGGGACCTGGACCGCGAGAGCCGGCGGGCCTGGGTGGGCCGTGACATGTTCGCCGACGCCTGGGCGTACCACGTACGGGCCGAACTCGGGGCCTGGGACGGGGAGCGGGAGCGGGCCGCGGAGTACGCCAGGAGGGCCCTGCGCGAGCATCTGCGGCTCGGTTCGGCGGTGGGCGCGGCCTGCGCGGCGGAACTCCTCGCGCAGATGCGGGCGATGGAGGGGAGGTACGACGCGGCGGCCCATCTCCTGGGCGCGGTCGATCTGTTGCGGACCTCGGTCTTCGACTCCTCGTACCGGCCGGCGGAGTACTGCGTGGTCACCAGGACCCGGGGCGAGGAGGCCCTCGGGGCGCTGCTCGTCGACCCGGAGCTGCGGAGCGCGTACGAAGAGGGCGCGAGGCGCGGCCTGTTCGCGCTGGCGGGGGAGATCTAGCACCGGGTTTTCCACAGGGCGGGACTCGCGGCCGGGCCGTCGTCGGTCCGGATGCCTACGATGTCGGAACGCGTAGCCGACGAAGCAGAGGAACAGGAACGACACGTAGCTGAGGACCAGCATGGTGGTGCTCGTGACCAGGCCCAGGATCGGCGAGCTGGTGGCGGCCTTCAGCACCGCGAGGCCCATCACCCCGAACATGCCGAGTCCGGCGAGCAGCGCGAGTCTACGGGGTGACGATCGGGAACTGGGCGTCGGGCTTCGTCACGTACGAGAAGAGGCGGGCGAGCAGGGCCGGATCGCCCTCCACCCCGATGCCGAGCTCCTGGAGGCTCTTCCCGGCGAGCAGGCCGAGCAGCTGGGCCTTCCCGAGGGTGAGGGCCAGTCCGGCGGGCGTCCGGGGCTCGGCGACCACCCGGTGGGTGAGGGCGCCGTTGTGCAGGGTGAGCCGGTGCCGCTCGCCCGCGCCCGTGGGGCCGTCCAGGAGCACCAGGTCGATCGTCAGGTCCTCGTCACAGGCCCGCGGCCCGTCGATCGCGATGGCGATCGAATCGATCAGCATGGGGACGGTGAGGGCCATCGCCACCTCGGGGTTGGCCATGTCGACCATGTCGCCGGTGACGCCCTGCCGGAGCTCCTGGGCGCCGCGCAGATAGAAGTTCCGCCAGGTGGCGTTCTCGGCGCCGTACCCGAGATCCTCGTACACGGCGGCGAGGGCCCGCTTCGCCTCCTCGTTCCCGGGGTCGGCGAAGACCACGTGGTTGAGGAGGGTCGCGGCGAAGCGCGGATCGCCGGACTCGGCGTACCGGCGGGCCTTGGCGAGGGCCTCGGCGGGGCCGCCGGCCACGTCCACGTACCGCTGCGCGAGCTGCACCGGCGGGTGCTCCCACAGGTGGGCCGGGTTGCCGTCGTACCAGCCCAGGTACCGCTGGTAGACCGCCTTGGCGTTGTGGCTGAGGGAGCCGTAGTAGCCGCGGGCGTGCCAGGCCTTCTCCAGGGCCGGCGGCAGCTCGATCCGTTCGGCGATCTCGACGCCCGTCCAGCCCTCGTTGAGCAGGCGGAGGGTCTGGTCGTGCAGGTACGCGTAGAGGTCGCGCTGCTCGCCCAGGAACCGCACCACGTTGTCGTGACCCCAGGTCGGCCAGTGGTGGGAGGCGAAGCCGACGTCGTACTGCCCGTGGAAGTACTCGATCGCCTCGTCCAGGTAGTGGGCCCAGATCCGGGAGTTGCGGACGACCGCGCCGCGCAGGGTCAGCACGTTGTGCATGTTGTGCGTGGCGTTCTCCGCCAGGCACAGGGCGCGGTGGTCGGGGAAGAGGAAGTTCATCTCGGACGGGGCCTCGGTGCCCGGCGTCAGCTGGAAGACGATCGGCACGCCGTCGACCGTCTCCTGCTGCCCGGTCTCCGTGATGTCCACGGTCGGCGGGATCAGGCTGATGGTGCCGGTGGAGGTGCCCTGGCCGAGGCCCACGCCGATCTGCCCGTCGGGGGCCTTCGGCAGCCCGACGCCGTACATGTAGCTCGCCCGGCGGGTCATCGCCGTGCCCGCGTACACGTTCTCGCTGACCGCGTGCTCCAGGAAGCCGGCGGGGGCGAGGATCGGGACGCCCTCCTCGGTGCCGTGCGGGAGGACGCCCCGGACCCCGCCGAAGTGGTCGCCGTGCGAGTGGGTGTAGATCACTCCGGTGACCGGCCGGTCGCCCCGGTGCTCCTTGTAGAGCGCGAGCGCGGCGGCCGCGGTCTCCACGGAGATCAGCGGGTCGATGACGATCACCCCGCGCTCGCCCTCGACGAGCGTCATGTTGGAGATGTCCAGGCCGCGGACCTGGTAGATGCCCGCGGTGACCTCGTACAGGCCCTGGCGCGCGGAGAGCTGCCCCTGCCGCCACAGACTGGGGTGCGCGGTGTCCGGGCAGTCGCCCTTGAGGAAGCCGTAGGCGTCGTTGTCCCAGACCACGCGGCCGTCGGCGGCCGTCACCACACCGGGGACGAGGGCGCCGAGGAAGCCCCGGTCGGCATCGTCGAAGTCGGTCGTGTCCTCGAACGAGGGCAGGGTGTCGCTCATGTGCCAGGTGCTCCGTTCCGCTTGCGGGCGGTGATCGGCGTACCGGTCCATCTGAACACCGGGGTACTACGGCCGCACTTCGGAGCGGGCGGGGAACGGGCGGGCGCGCCGGACCGTGCCTACGCTGGAGGTACGCGTCCCGCTCCGTCGGCACGTGCCCACCCGCGCGGCTCGGAGGTGGCCCATGAGGGCACGCCACCACTTCCACATCGACTACCTCGGCCACTCGGTCTCCGCGACCGTGCAGACCGGGCACACCCCGGTCGTCGAGGTCCTCGTCGACGGCAAGGAGACCGGCCACGCCACGACCCGCGACGACCGGCCGGTCACCGTCGAGATCGAGCTGCCGACCGACCCGCCGACGCCTGTGACCGTACGGGCGACCCCGGGGCCCGGCGTACCGCGCTGCCTGCTCCTCGCGGAGGCGGACGAGGAGCCCCACGTCATGGCGCCGCGACTGTACTGACCTGCTCCCCGGCGCTCAGGACAGCCAGGCCATCCCGATGACCAGGAAGACGACGAAGGCGATGGCCCCGGCCACGGCAGCCGTCTTGCGCGGCCGGCGCCGGGACAGCTCGGCGAGCGCGCCGCCGGTGCTCGGCTGGCTCTGGCGCCGCCGGGCGGCGGGCGCGGGGCGGTTCATCGGCGGCCGGTTCATCGGCGGCGGGGTCGGCGCGGGCGTGTGCACCGGCGCGGGCATGGGCATCGGCGCGGGCCCGGCGGGCTGAAGGGGCGCGGGGGCCTGACGGTGGGCCTGAGGAGAGTGGGCATGCGGAGGGTGGGCCTGAGGAGAGTGGGCCTGGGGCCTGACGGGGGCGGCACCGGGGTAGGAGCGCCAGGCGCCGGAGGAGAACCAGTCCGAGATCGCCTGCGCCGACGGCCGCTGCTCCGGCTGCTTCGCGAGCAGGCTCAGGAGGTACGTCTCGAACTCGGGCGGCAGCGCGGCGCCGAGCCGGCTCGGCGGCACGGGCGCGGTGTCGATGTGCTGGTACAGCAGGGCGGTCGCGGTGTCCGCGCGGAACGGGGGTCTTCCGGTGAGGAGTTGGTAGAGCACGCAGCCGAGCGAGTACACGTCGGAGGCGGGGGACGCGGGCTGCCCGAGGGCACGCTCGGGGGCGAGGTAGAGCCCCGTGCCCACGATCTGGCCCGTCGTCGTGAGCGCCGCGGAGGGGTCGTCGACGAACCGTGCGATGCCGAAGTCGGCCAGCTTGACGGTGCCTTCGGCGTCGACGAGCAGGTTCCCCGGCTTGATGTCCCGGTGCACCACGCCCTGCCGGTGCGCGGCCGCGAGCCCTGCGGCGGCGTGCGCGGCGACCACCGCGACCCGCTCGACGGTCAGGACCAGCGGATCCGACGGGCTCCCCTGGAGGCTGTCGCCCTCGACCAACTCCATGACCAGGAACAGCTTTCCGTCCCACGTGCCGAAGTCGAAGACGCCCACCACGTGCGGGTGGCTCAGCCGCGCGGCGGTCTGCGCCTCCAGCCGGAAGCGGTCACCGGCGGAGGGGTCGGTCGCCTGGGCCAGCATCAGCTTCACGGCCACGGACCGGCCGAGGACCTCGTCGGTGGCCTGCCACACCTCGCCCATGCCGCCCCGGCCGATACACACATGAAGCCGATATCGGTCCGCGACCAGCACCTGGGAGACCACCCTTTCGACGATCGATCAACCTGACGGAAGGGAACCAGCGTAGAGCCGCCCGAAGCCCTCCCTCGTCCCGCGCCCCCCTAGCGCCTCCCGTCGGGTGCACGACACCCGTGGTCCTGGTGAACGGAAGGTGTCCCCGGACGGTTAGCATCGCGGCCCGGAGCGAGTTCCGGCGGACATGGGACGGAGTGGGTCGTGGCGCGACCTCGTGTGGGTGTGGCGGTACTGACGATGGGCACGCGCCCCGCCGAGCTGGGGGCCCTGCTCGACGCCGTGGCGGGCCAGGACGAGCCCGCCGCCCGGATCGTCGTCGTCGGCAACGGCACCGGGACGCTCCCCGAGCTGCCCGAGGGCGTGACCGGGGTCGAACTCCCCGAGAACCGGGGCGTCTCGGGCGGCCGGAACGTCGCCATCGAGACGCTGCGCGCGTTCGGCGACGTCGACATCGTGGTGGACCTCGACGACGACGGCCTCCTCGTCGACCGGGACGTCTTCCGCCGCGTGGCGGACCTGTACGACGGCGACCCGACGCTCGGCGTCGTCTCGTTCCGCATCGCCGACGAGACCGGCGAGACCCAGCGCCGGCACATCCCCCGGCTCGGGGCGAAGGACCCGCTGCGCGGCGGCGAGGTGACCACCTTCCTCGGCGGCGGCCACGGCCTGTCGATGCGCATGCTGGACGAGATCGGCGGCTGGCCGGAGGACTTCTTCTTCACCCACGAGGAGACCGACCTCGCCTGGCGGGCCCTGGACGCCGGCTGGAAGGTCATCTATGAGCCGAAGCTGCTGCTCCAGCACCCGAAGACCAGCCCGGCCCGGCACGCCGTCTACTACCGGATGACCGCCCGCAACCGCGTCTGGCTGGCCAAGCGCAACCTGCCGGCCCTCCTCGTCCCCGTCTACCTCGGCGTGTGGACCCTGCTGACCCTGGCCCGCACCCGCTCCCTGCCGGGCCTCAAGGCCTGGTTCGGCGGCTTCGCCGAGGGCGTCCGCCGCTCCTGCGGCCCCCGCACGCCGATGCGCTGGACGACGGTCCTCCACATGGCCCGCCTGGGCCGCCCGCCGGTGATCTAGAGCCGGTCCGGCCCTGATCCGCCGGACAGGCCCCGGGACCCGTCTGTCAGCATGACGCCCATGGGAACGTCACTGACTCCGTCGCGGGGCACCGGAGCCGACGACACGCTCGACGTGCGGGTGTGGGCGCTGCCGGTCCCGGACCCGTCGGCCGCGCTCGACCCGGGCGTCCTGGACGAGGAGGAGCGCCGCCGGGCGGCCGCCTTCGTCCGGGACGAGGACCGGCACCTCTACTGCTTCGCCCACATCGCGCTCCGGACGGTCCTGGCCGGCCTGACCGGCACCGCAGCCGGCGCGCTGCGCTTCGACCGGGCCCCCTGCCCGTGCTGCGACGGTCCGCACGGGCGGCCCGTCCTGCGGTCGGCGGCCGCACCGGAGTTCTCGCTGTCGCACACCCGGGGCCTGGTCGTGATCGGCGTCGCGCCCGTCCCGATCGGCGTCGACGCGGAGCCCGTACCGGAGGCGGGGACCGCGGAGGAACTCACGAAGGTGCTGCACCCGGCGGAACGCCAGGAGGTCGAAGCCGCGCCTCCGCAGGACCGGCCGGCCGTCTTCGCGCGCCTGTGGGCCCGCAAGGAGGCGTACCTCAAGGGCCTGGGCACCGGTCTCGGCCGCGATCTGGCGGCCGACGACGTCCGCGGCCCGCTCCCCGGCTGGCACCTCGCCGATCTCGCCGTGGGCGCCGGCCACGCGGCCGCCGTCGCGGTCGCCTCCCCGGCACCCTACGAGGTCCGCCTCCACCGGGGCCTGCCGGACTGAGCCCCCGGGCGGTGGCGTCAGCGGGTGAGCGAGAGCCAGCCCTGGCGGACCGCGTTGGCCCCCGCCTCGAAGCGGCTGCGGGCCCCCAGCCGCTCCATGAGGAGGGCGGTGAGCCGGCGGGCGGTCCGGGCGGAGACGCCGAGCCGCCTCGCGATGACCTCGTCCGTGAGCCCGGTGTCGAGGAGCCGGAGGATCTCGACCTCCTGGTTGCTCAGGTCGTTCTGGTCGACGACGGGCGGCGTGCCCAGCGGGGTCGCCGCGGCCCAGGTGCTCTCGAAGAGCGCGTAGAGCGCGGTGACGATCCCCTCGCCCTTGAGCAGCACCGCTCCGGTCCGCGCGTCGGAGGTGTCGAGCGGCAGGACCACCTGGCGGCGGTCGATGATGACCATCCGCACCGGGAGGGTGGCCGCGGTGCGGACCTGTCCGCCGCGCGAGCTCAGCCAGTTGACGTGTTCGAGGGTGGGGGCGTGGTTGCGCACGCTGTCGAGGTAGATCGTCCGCATCCGGATGCCCCGGTCGAGCAGCGCGGCGTTCGGCCGGCGGCTGGCCTCCAGGTCGGCCGCGGGGTGGGCGCCGCCGGGAGCGAAGGTGGTGATCTCCTGCTCCGCCTGGGCCGCCAGGAGCACCAGCCGCTCCCGTATGACGTCGACGCCTATGAGTCGCTCGGCGTCCTCGCCGGAGGTGGCGGCGGTGTTCGTCAGCGCCGAGCACTCGGCGATGAGCTGGGCGGCGGCGGCCCGCGAGGTCTCGATCCGGAGCTGCTGGGCGGCGAGGTCCGCCTGCTGCCGGGAGAGGATCAGCTCCATGGCGATCTCCGGGCTGACCGCGCGGTAGCCGCCGCCCTCCCGCAGGGCGGGCCGGACCAGGGCGAGGGTGCTGAGCGAGTCGAGACTCCGGTGGGCGTCCTGCTCGTCGACGCCGAGACGGGCGGAGAGCGTGGCCAGGTCATCCTGGGGATAGGCCAGCATGGACTTGTAGAGCTGTTCCGCCGCGGAATCCAGGCCCAGTGGCTCGAGCACCGTTCCCCCTTGAACTAACCGGTGTTTTCCTCTGACCGAGTCGGACGCAAGTATCACCGAGCGTGCAGGTTCAGGCAATGGCATAAAGCGGCCAATCCGCCCTGTCCTGCAGTGTTTGCCGGAGATGCGAGCCTGGGTCCATGTATATGGTTCACGCTCAACTGGCCTCGAAATCAAGCGAATCGTTGCCGGGCGGCGCCTCGGAAATCTTCCGGGGAAGTGCAAAGCCCGGTGAATCCGTCGAGTACGTCGTCGTGCATCCGGATACGCCCGTCGGCCCGGTCGTCGGCCTCTTCCTGCTCGCCCGCTCCCTGGAGCAGGCCGAGGAGATCGGGGCGGCCGTGTGCGGGAGGGCGCTGCGGACCCGCCGGGAGCTGAGCGGCTTCCTGCTGCTCGGCTGCGAGGGCAGGCTGGTCGGTCCGTACTTCGACCGAATGTTCGGGTGGGATCGCCCTGGACGGGTTATGCCAAGGCCGGATCATGACAGCGGAAACCCCTTCCTCGACTTCTGAGCCGTGGACAGACTGAGGTCATCAAGTCGATCAACGGGAAGAGCGGGGTCGGAGAACCCTGGCCACCGCACCTTCTCCGGTTGCTCCAGGGGGAAGAACCATGCTTGGAAAGCGCATCGCGCAGCACGTCGCCGCCGTCCTGCTGGCCGGTGCCGGCCTCTGCGCCGCGGCCGCCGCGGTCGTCGCGACGGACCCCGGCACGACCGCGCCGCAGGTGCGGGTCGAGGCCGCCGTGGCGCCGTCCGGAACGGCGACCGGTACGACGTCGGTGAACGACATCACCTGGGGTCCGTGAACCACCCCGGGCCGGGCGGCAGTTCGCCGCCCGGAGAGTGGAACTGAATTTCCGTCAATGGAGCGGCGAAGCCCTCCCACGGGAATCGAGAATTGATTCATCTCGGGCACGTGACGACTCCGTACCCGTAACCGGCCCGGATCTCATGGGCCTTATCCCTGCCGTTTCCGCTTTCCCGGCGGCCGCACCCTCATATCCGAGGGCGCTTCGTCGCGGGCTTTTTCGAGGAAGGTCCGGTCCTGTGAGCGTTTCCGCTGCGAGTCAGGTGCGCCGAAATGCACCCGGTCGCTGGCTGCGCACGGGCGGCGCGCACGAGGCCCCCGGGCTGCACGTCGTCTGCTTCCCGCCGGCCGGCGGCGCGGCGAGCTCGTTCTCCGCGCTCCGGAGGGCGGCGGGCCACGACACCGCGGTGACGGCGGTGCTGCTGCCCGGGCGTGAGGCGCGGATCGCCGAGCCGTTCGCGGAGGACCTGGACCAGGTCGTCGCGGCCGTGGGCCAGGAGCTCCTGCCGCTCCTGGCCCGGGACGAGACGCCCTACGTCCTGCTCGGGCACAGCATGGGCGGACTGCTCGCCTACGAGGCCGCCCTCCGCCTGGAGGCGCTCGGCGCCCGACGGCCGCTGCGCGTGGTGGTGGCCGGGACGGCCGCCCCGCGCGACGCGGGCTGGTCGGAGGTGGCGTCCCGTGGGCCCGAGGAGTTGATGCGGCTGCTCGGAGGGGTCCCGCCGGAGGTCTTCGCATCGCCGGAGCTGCTGGAGATCGTGAGCCGGGCCCTGCGCGCGGACCTGGCGATGATCGCCGGTCACCGCTGCTCGGGCGGGTTGCTGCACAGCCCGCTCGGCGTGCTGTACGGCAGCGAGGACCCGCTGGTCGGCGCCGAGGCGGTGGCGGACTGGACCGGCCTCGCGGCAGCGGGCGCGACGGTCGAGGAACTGTCGGGCGGCCACTTCTTCCTGGACGCCCACTACCCGCGACTCCTCGCGGACTGGCAGCGGGAGGCGGCGCGATGACACCGGACGAGCGGGGCGCGGTCGCGGAGACGGCCGGCGGGACGGGTGCGGGCGAGGCCGGGACGGCGGCCGCGGAGATTCGAGCGACGGACGGCAGGGGCGGAGCCATGCGGCAGAGCACACCTCAGGAGGCGCTGTCCTCCTCCGAGTTCGGGATCTGGCTGGCGAGCCGCCGGCACCCGGAGGCGTACAACATCCACCGCGTCTGGGAGATCGACGGCGACCTGGACGAGGAGGCCCTGCGCGCCGCGGTGGCCGAAGTGACCGCTCGCCACCGGGTGTTCGGCCGACGGCTGCGCGAGGACGGCGACGGCCCCTTCTGGGCGGCCGGGGACGCCGTCCCGGTCTGGTCGACGGCCGCCGAGACGCCGGACGAGACCGCCTGGAGCGCCGAACAGGGCGCCCACCGCTTCGACCTCGCCGTCGAGTGCCCCGTACGGGCCGGACTGCTGCGGCGCGGACCGCAGCGCCATCTGTTCTCCCTCCTGATCCACCACGTCGCCTGCGACGGGCTGTCCCTGGAGATCCTCCTCGCGGAGATCGCGACGGCCTACGCCTGCCGGACCGCGGGCGGCCCCGCCCTGCCGCCGGCCGCGGACCGGACGCCACCGGCCCCCGCGCCGTCGACGGGCTACTGGACCGAGCAGCTGGCCGGGGCCGAGTGGCCGGGGTCGCTGCCCCGCACCCCCGGACCGCGCACCCCCGACGCCGAGACCACCGTGCTGCCGCTGACGGGTGCGGAGACCGAACTGCTCAGGACGGCCGCCCGGAGCCTGCGGGCCACCCCTCACATGCTCGGCCTCGCCGCGCTGTACGGCACCCTCGCCGCGCACGGCAGCCGCCGGGACGTCATGGTGGCCACGCCCTTCGCGGGCCGCACCCCCGACACGGCCGAGACGGTCGGCTGCCTCGCCCGGGTGGTGCCGCTGCGCCAGCGCTGGGCGGCCGGTGACACCGGCACGGCCCTGGTCACCGCCGTCCGCCGGACCATGGCCGGGGCGCTGGGCCGGCTCGCCGAACCGATCCGGGAGGCCGCCGACCTGTTCAGCGCGGTCGAGCCCGGCGTCACCGTCGCCTTCCAGGCGCACGGCCCGCTGCCGGCGCCCGCACTCGCGGGCCTCGACGTGCGGGCGCTGCCCGAGGACGGCGCCGGGACGGTACGCAACGACCTGGAGTTCGACCTCTATCTGCGCCCCGACGGCGGCGACCTCGCCCTGACCCGCCGGCTGGCCGGCGGCACCACGACCGAGGCGGCCGCCCGGCTGCTCGCCGACTACCTCGCGACCCTGCTCCGCCTGGCCGGCGAGCCGGGCGCCCCGCTCCTCGGCTCCGGGCCGCTGAGCGCGATCGAGTCCCCCACGCTCGTGCGCGCCCGGCCCGGGGCGGAGGCCCTGCCGGTGATGGAACGGTTCGCCGAACTCGTACGCGAGCACCCGGAGCGCACGGCCGTCAGCTGCCCGGCCGGGGACACCAGCTTCGCGGAACTGGACGCCGCGGTGGACGCCCTCGCCGCCCGGCTGGCCGCCGACCACGGAGTCGTACCGGGAGACACCGTCGGCATCCTCGCGGAGCGCGGGGTCGCCCTGGTCGCCGCCGTCCTCGCCGTCTGGCGCGCGGGCGGCTGCACCGTGCTGCTCGATCCGCTGCACCCCGAGGACCGGATCGCCTACGTCCTGGCCGACAGCGGAGCAGGCATCGTGCTGCGCAGCCCCTCCCTGCGGGGGCGCGGCACGGGCACGGCCCGGGTCGTCGAGCTGCCCGAGGGGCGGGAGGCGACCGCCCCCGGCGCGTACGCGTTCCCCACGCCCACCCCCGCGGAGTTCCCCGCGCCCGCCCCCGCCGAGTTCCCCGCCCCCGACGCGTCCCGGCCGGCCTATGTCGTCCACACCTCCGGCACCACCGGCCTCCCCAAGGGCGTGCTCGTCGACCACGCCTCGTACGCGGCCTTCACCGAGGTGTTCACGCCCGGCCGCGGCGCGGCCCGGTCCGGCCTGGTGAGCTCGGTCTCCTTCGACCTCTTCTACCTCCAGTTCCTCGCCCTGTTCACCGGCTCCTGCCTGGTGGTCGCCGACGAGGACACGTACCGCAATCCGCAGACGCTGGTCGACTGGGTCGAGAAGCAGGACCTCCGCTTCCTCGGGCTCACGCCCTCGCTGTTCGGCGCCATGCGGAACTTCGGCTTCGAGGACGTGCTGCGGCGCGGCGGGCTCACCCTGCTGCTCGGCGGCGAGGCCCTGGACGAGCCGACCTGGCAGCTGCTGCGGGAGCTCGGCGTCGACGGGGTCAACGCCTACGGGCCGACCGAGACCACCATCTGCGTCACGGTCTGCGCGTTCGGCGAGCGGGACACCCCGGCCATCGGCCGGCCGCTGGAAGGCGTCTCGGCGTACGTCCTCGGACCCGACCTGCTGCCGGTGCCGGCCGGGGTGGCCGGCGAACTGTACGTGGCAGGACCGCAGGTGGCCCGCGGCTACCTCGGCTCGCCGGGAGTGACCGCCGACCGCTTCCTGCCGGACCCGTACTCCGGCCTCCCCGGCGCGCGGATGTACCGCACCGGCGACCGGGTGCGCGTGGCGGAGGACGGCTGCCTCGTCTATCTGGAGCGCGCCGACCACCAGCTGAAGGTCCGCGGCCAGCGGGTCGACCCGGTGGAGGTCGAGAACGTGCTGCGCGATCTGCCCGGCGTCCGGGACGCGTACGTCGCGCGCCGCGCCCCCGGCACCTCCAACGGGCTGCTCGCCTACGTGCTGCCCGACCGCGACGGCCCGTCCCTCGACCCGGCCGGGCTGCGGACGGCCTGCGCCCGGCGCCTGGCCCCCGCGGCCGTACCGGCCCACGTCCTCGTCCTCGACTCCTTCCCGCTGTCGGCCGGCGGCAAGCTCGACGAGCAGGCACTGCCCGCCCCGTCCCCGACGACCCCCGCGGCCGACACCGCGCGGGACGAGCTGACCCGGCTCTGGCAGGACACCGCGGGCGCGCCGGCGGCCTCGGACGACGAGGACTTCTTCGCCTGCGGCGGCAGCTCCCTGGACGCCGCCCGCCTCGTGGCCTCCGTCAACCAGGCGTACGGGGCCGAGATCGACCTCGCCGCGTTCTTCGCCGAGCCGACCCTGCGCGGCCTGCGGCACCAGCTGGAGACCACCACGGGCGGTACGGACCCGGCCGACGCCTCCGCCCCGGCCGAGGGCCTCTCGCCCGCCCAGCGGCGGCTGTGGCTGATGCACCTGCTGGACCCGAAGAGCCCCGAGTTCACCGTCCACTGGGCCGTGCGCCTGCGCGGCGCACTCGACCGGGAGCGGCTCGCGGAGGCATGGCGGGAGGTCGTCGAGACCCATGGCGAGCTGCGGCTGCGCGTGCTTGACGGTGCCGGCGAACCCGGCCGGGCGGCCTGGCCGGCCGAGGAGTTCGCGCTCCGCAGCCGGACGCTGCCCGAGGCCCGGCTCGACGAGGAACTCCGCGCGGCGGCCCGGCAGGTCTTCGACATCTTCGGCGAACCGCTCGCCGCGCTCGAACTGATCTCCCTCTCCGACCGGCCGGACGAGCACGTCCTGCTGCTGACCGGCCATCACCTCGTCCTCGACCGCCGCTCGGTGGAGCTGATCACCGGGCAGCTGTACGGCCGTCTCGACGGCCACCCGGCCGTGGCGCCCCGGCGCGGCTACCGGGACGTCCCGGCCCGCACCCCGGAACGGGCCGCGAACACCCGGGAGTTCTGGACCGCCGAGCTGGCGGAGGCCGCGGCGGCGCCCGGGATCGACCTGGGCGGCCCCGGCACCGAGACGCACCCGGAGCAGGTCGGCTCGGTACGGGCGGCCGTCACCCCGGCCGACTGGCAGCGCGCCCTGGAGACCGCGCGCGCCCACCGCACCACCCCGCTGGTCCTCGCCCTGGCCGCCTTCGCCCTCACGGCGGACCGCCACGGCGCCGCAGGGGAGGTCGTGGCAGGCACCACCATGGACGTCCGTCCCCCCGGATTCGAGGACGTGGTCGGACTCTTCGTGAACCCGGTGCCGGTCCGGCTGCGGGTCCACCCCGAGCTGTCGGGCGGCGGGCTCCTCGGCCGGGCGCACGAGGCGCTGCTGCGCTCCCACGCCCATCGCGACATGCCCTTCGACGAGCTGATCCGGGAGCTCGGCCTGCGCGCCGAGCCCGGCCGGACCCCGCTCTTCCAGGCACTCGTCGACTACGAGCCGGCCGCCCGGACCAGCGCCCCCGCCGGACTCGGCGTGCGGCCGGTCGACATCCCGGCCGAAGTGGCCAAGTACGACCTGGAGATCGTGCTGCGCGAGACCGCCGAGGCGGCGGGCAGCGGCCCGGCCGCCGAGGTCGAGATCGCCTTCCGGCACAGCCGGTACAGCGAGGCCCAGGCCGGCCGGCTCGCCGCCGCCCTCCGCGACACCCTGGTCCTGCTCGCGCACGAGCCGGACGCCCCGGCGCGGGTGCCGGTGGCGGACGGTGCCGTCCTGCGCCGACCGGCGCCGCCGGAGACGTACACCCAGGTCGGCAGGCTGGTCGAGCGGATCGCCGACACGCACCCGGACCGCGCGGCCGTGGTCTGCGGCGAGGACCGGCTGAGCTACGGCGGGCTGCGCTCCGGCGCACTCGCCGCGGTCGCCGCCCTCGCCGGGGCCTCAGTCGCCCCCGGCGACCGGGTGGCCGTCCTGGCCCCGCGCTCGACGGCCATGATCACCGCACTGCTCGGGGCCCATCTGGCCGGTGCCGTCGCCGTCCCGCTCGACGTGGACCACCCGGACGCCCGGCTGAAGGCGGCGCTCGCGGACTGCGGCGCCACCGTGCTGCTCGGCACGGCGGAGACGGTGGCCCGGGGCCGGTCCCTGGGGCTCACCGCCCTGGACCTCACCGCGCTGCCGGAACCGGCCGCCACCCCGGCCCTGCCGCCCCGGGGGGAGCGGGACGCCGCCTACATGATCTTCACCTCGGGCAGTACGGGCCGCCCCAAGGGCGTCGTCGTCGAGCACGGCGGGCTCGCCGCCTCGACCGCGGCACGGCGCGCGGTCTACCCGGGCGAGCCGGTGTTCCTGCTGCTCTCCCCGCTGGCCTTCGACTCCTCCGTGGCCGGGATCTGGGGCACCCTCACGGCCGGCGGGCGGCTCGTCGTCGCCGGACCGGACGACGTCCGCGACCCCGCCCGGCTGATCGGCCTGGTCGAACGCCACGCCGTCACCGACCTGCTGTGCGTGCCCTCGCTGCACGGCGTGGTCCTCGGCGAGGCCCGACGATCCGGCAGCGCGGCCGCCCTGCGCTCCCTGCGCCGGGCCGTGGTGGCCGGCGAACCGCTCCCCGAGCAGGTGATGGACCTTCACTTCGCCCTGCTCCCCGGGGTGGAGCTGGTCAACGAGTACGGCCCGACCGAGGCGACCGTCTGGTCCAGCTACCGCCGCTACCGGGCGCCGGGGCCGATCGACATCGGCGGTCCCGTGCCGGGCTACTCCCTCTACGTACTGGACCACGCGCTGCGGCCGGTGCCGCCCGGCGTCCCCGGCGAGCTGTACGTCGGCGGGCCCGGCGTCGCCCGCGGCTACCTCGGCCGTCCGGCCGACACCGCCGGCGTCTTCCTGCCGGACCCCTTCGACGGGCGGCCCGGTGCGCGGATGTACCGCACCGGAGACCGCGTCCGGCCGACCGGGGACGGCGGCCTGGCCTTCCTCGGCCGGGCCGACGACCAGCTGAAGATCCGCGGTCACCGGATCCAGCCGGGCGAGATCGAGACCGTCCTGCGTGCGGCTCCCGGGGTCCGCGAGGCCGCCGTCGTGGCCCACGGCCAGGGCCGGCTCGCCGCCTTCGTCACGGGCGGCGCCGACCCGGCCAGGGTCCGCCAGGAGGCCGTCGACCGGCTTCCCGCCGTGATGGTCCCCGGGGCGGTGCACGTGGTCGAGCGGCTGCCGCTCACCAGCAACGGCAAGGTCGACCGCAGACGGCTCGCCGAGGAGGCGGACCGCCGGGTGCCCGCGGCCGCGCCCGGCACCCGGGTACGCCCCGAACACGCCGAGGTGGTCGAGGCCTGGCGGGAGGTCCTGGGCGTCGCGGACGTGCCGGTGGACGCCAACTTCTTCGACGTGGGCGGCCATTCGCTCCTGATGCCCCTGCTCCAGGAGGCGCTGCACCGGCGTACGGGTGTCCGCGTGCCGATCCTCGACCTCTTCCGGCACACCACCGTCGCCGACATGGCGACCCGCCTGCGCCGGACCCCGACGGACGCGACCTCCGGTGCCTCCGACGGGACCGCCGGTGCCTCCGGCGGGTCCTCCGCCGGTATCCCGGCCGGTTCCGCCGCCGTACCCCCCGCCCCCTCCCGCCGGGACGCCTCCCGGCAGATGCGCCTGCGCCGAGTCCGGCCCGAGGCGTCCAGAGAAGCCCAGGAAGGAAACCGATGAGCCGCGACCGTTCGCTGGACATCGCCGTCACCGGAATGGCCGGCCGATTCCCCGGCGCCCCGGACGTGGCCCGGCTGTGGGAGGCCGTCGAACAGGGCCGCCCCCTGCTCCGCCGGCTCACCCGGGAAGAGCTCGAACAGGCCGGGATCCCGGCGGAACTCGCCGACGATCCGGCCTACGTGCCCGTGCACGGCCGCCTCGACGACGCCGACCGCTTCGACCACGCCTTCTTCGGCGTGAGCCCCCGCGAGGCCCGGCTGCTCGACCCGCAGCAGCGCCTGATGCTGGAGTGCGCCTGGTCCGCCCTGGAGGACGCCGGCCACCCGCTGCGCGCGCCGGACACCCGCCGTACCGCCGTCTACGCGGCCGCCAGCAGCAGCGAGCACCTGCGGGCGCTGCTGGCCGGCGGCGAGCTCGACGACCCCGAGTTCGACGAGGCGATCGTCGCCAACGAGCGGGACTTCCTCGCCACCCGGATCGCCTACAAGCTGGGCCTCACCGGCCCCGCCATGGCCGTGCTGACGGCCTGCTCGTCCTCGCTGGTCGCCGTGCACCTCGCCATGCAGGCCCTGAACAACGGCGAGTGCGACCAGGCGCTCGTCGTCGCCGCCTCCGCCAACGCCCCCCAGGCCGGCCACGTCCACATCCCCGGCGGCATCCTCTCCGCCTCCGGCGTCTGCCGCCCCTTCGACGCCGACTCCGACGGTGCGGTCGGCGGCTCGGGCGTGGTCGGGATCGTGCTGCGCCGCTTCCAGGACGCCGCCGACGAGGCCGCCCCGATGCACGGCGTCCTGCTCGGCTCGGCCGTCAACAACGACGGGGCGGCCAAGCCCGGCTTCTCCGCCCCCGCGGCGGCGGGCCAGGAGCGCGTGATCCGGGAGGCCCTCGCGGCCGCCGACATCGACGCCTCCTCGCTCGGATACCTGGAGACGCACGGCACCGGGACCCGCGTCGGCGACCCGATCGAGTGGTCCGCCGCCTCGGCCGTACTGGAAGAGCTCGGGGCCGACCCCGGCCAGGTCCGGGTCGGCGCCGTCAAGGGCACCATCGGCCACCTCGACGCCGCCGCCGGGCTCGCCGGTCTGGTGAAGGCCCTCCTGGTGGTCGGCCGCGGCACCGTACCCCCGCTCGCGAACTTCACCGGCCCCAACCCGCTGCTCGAACTGGACGGTTCACCGCTGGCCCTGCCGTCGGAGGCCGGCCCGTGGCAGGGCCCCGAGCCCCGCCGTGCGGCCGTGAGCTCCTTCGGCATCGGCGGCACCAACGCGCACGTACTCCTGGAACAGCCCCCCACGCAGCCGTCCGTCACCGCCCCCGCCGAGGACCTGCCGTCGGCCGCCGAAGCCCCCGGCGCGGACCCGCTGGTCGTGCTGTCGGCCGCCGAAGCCCCCGGCGCGGACCCGCTGGTCGTGCCGTCGGCCGCCGAAGCCCCCGGCGCCGCCCCGCTGGTCGTGCTGTCGGCCGCCGATCCGGCCGCGCTGCGGCGGGCGAAGGAGCGGCTCGCGGACCACCTGGACGCCGTCCCCGAGACGGTCGCCGACGTGGCCCGCACCCTCGCGCGGCGGGCGGCACTCCCGTACCGCGCCGCCGTCGTCGCCTCGACCGCCGCCGAACTCGCCGCCGGCCTGCGCGCGGCGGCCCCGGAAGCGGTCGCCGCCGAGCCGGTCCCGGCTCCGCTGGTCTTCCTCCTGCCCGGCCAGGGCACCCAGACCCCGGGCATGGCCCAGCCCTTCGCCCGGGCGCTGCCCGGCTTCGCCGACGCCCTGGACGCCTGCCTGCGGGCCTTCGAGCCCGCGCTCGCCGCCGAACTGGCCGAGGCGCTGCACGACGCGACCTTCCCCGCCGAGCGCCTTGAGGCCACCCGGCTCGCCCAGCCGGCCCTGTTCGCCGTGGAGTACGCGGCCGCCACCGCCCTCATCGGGCTCGGCCTGCGGCCCTCGGCGCTGATCGGGCACAGCCTCGGCGAACTGACCGCCGCCTGCCTGGCCGGCTCCCTCGACCTGCCCACCGCGGCCCGGCTCGTGGAGCACCGGGGAAGGCTGATGCAGGCGTGCGAGCCGGGCGCGATGCTCGCCGTGGCCTGCTCGGCACCCGAGGCCGAGCGGCTGCTCGCCGAGTCCGGCGCCGGCCTGGAGATCGCGGCCGTCAACACCGCCACGGACACCGTCCTCACCGGGCCGTTCGCGGAGATCGACGCCTTCACGGCGTGGCTCGGCGACCGGCACCGCAGCCGCCGGCTCCGCACGAGCCACGCCTTCCACTCGGCGCTGATGGACCCGGCCGCCGCCGGACTGCGGGAGGTGCTGGCCGGGATCCGGCCCGCGCCCGCCGAAGTGCCCTGGGCGGGCAACACCGACGGGGCGCTCGTCCCGGCCGGCGAGGTCGTGACCGCCGAGCGGTTCGCGGAGCAGCTGCGCAGGCCGGTCCGCTTCGCCGACGGGATCGCCACCCTGGCGGCCGCCTTCCCCGGCGCGCTCGCGGTGGAGGTCGGTCCCGGACGGGTGCTGTCCGCGCTCGCCGAGGCCGCGGGCCTCGACGCCGTGCCGCTCTGCCGGGAGGTGTCCGCCGAGGGCGCGGACCGTGCGGTGTCCGCCGCGCTCGGCCGCCTCTGGGCCGCGGGCCATGCGGTGGCCGTGGAGCGGCTCGCGGGCCCGGGCCGGGCCCGCCATCTGCCGACGTACCCCTTCGAGGGGCCGCGCTGGCCCCTGCCCCGCCGGCGCGTCACCGCCGTGGCGGTCCCGGCCCCGGAACAGCCCCTCGCCGAGGCGGAGGAGTTCCCGGCGGCCGAGGAGGAGACGCGCGGTCCGGTGGAGCTGGTCCGCGAGCTGTGGTCCGAGCAGCTGGGCCTCGACGCGACGCCGGACGGGGCGGACTTCTTCGAGCTGGGCGGGGACTCGCTGACCGTGACCCGCCTCGCCCGCCGGATGGGCCAGGTGTTCGGAGTGGACGTGCCGGTGCGCGAACTGCTGGCCGTCCGCACCGTCGACGGTCATGTCGCGCTGGTCGAGGACCTGTTGATCCAGCAGCTCGTAGCCGAGGCCGAGGGGGCCCTGTGAACACCGCACGTCTCGACCGACTGACCCCCGAGCAGCGGGCCGAACTCGAACGCCGGCTGGGCGGCCGCAGGACCGCACCCGCCCGGGAACGGGAACGGGAACGCGCCGGCGACCGGGCCCCGGCCCCGGACGGCCACGCCGGCAGCCATCCGCTCTCCGACACCCAGTACCGCCTGTGGCTCGCCGAGCAGGCCCACGGCCCCTCGGCCGCCTTCACCGTGCCGGTGGCCCTGCGCATCGAGGGCCCGCTGGACACCGCACGCCTCCAGACCTGCCTCGACCTGCTCGCCGTCCGCCATCTGGCCCTGCGCGCCAGGATCGTCCAGGAGGACGGGACCCCCCGGCAGCGCTTCGACCTGCCCGTCCGCATCCCGCTGGAGGAGCGGACGCTCGACGGCGGCGAGGCCGCGCTCGACCGGGCCCTGCGGGACGAGGCCGCGCACTCCTTCTCGCTGCGGCGGCCACCGCACGTGCGCGCGCTGCTGCTGCGCACCGGCCCGGACACCGCGGTCCTCGTCCTGACGCTGCACCACGCGTTCTGCGACGGCTGGTCGCTGGAGATCCTCATCCGGGAGCTCTTCGAGGCGTACGGAGCACCCGGCGCGCCCGCCCTGCCCGCCGCGCCGACCGCGCAGCACCTCGACTACGCCCGCTGGGAGCACTCCGCCGCGGGCCGCGACCGGCTGGCCCGGAACGGCGCCTACTGGGCGGACCGCCACGACGGACCGGCGGACCCGCCGGAACTCCCCTTCGCGGGTGGACCGCAGCACGGCGGCACGTCCACGGGCGACGGGCACGACAGCACCGAACGGGCCTCGGTCTTCACGCCGCCCGCCGGCCTGGACACGCGGGTCGCCGAACTGGCCCGGCGGGCCGGGGCGACGACGCACGCCGTCTGGCTCGCCGCCTTCGCGGCGACCTGGCACCTGGCCACCGGCGCCCGCGCCGTCCCGATCGGAGTGCCCGCCGCCAACCGCACCGACGCCCGCTGGGACGGTGCCGTCGGGGCCTTCGTCGCCACGCTGCCGCTGGTGCTGGGCGTTCACCCGGCCGAGAGCTTCACCGACCTGGTGCGCCGGGCGACCGAGGCGCTCCTCGACGGCTCCGGCCACGCGGTGGTGCCGCTCGACGGCCCGGCGCTTCCCGCCCCCGCCGCGATGTTCGTCCTCACCGGGGAGGGCTCCCGCCGGGAGATGCCCGGCGGTCTCACCGTCGAGACCCTGCCGATCCGGGTCCGGGGGACGCAGAACGAGCTCACCGTCCAGCTCGTGGAGCGGCCCGACGGAGTGACCGGCGTGCTCACGGCCGCCCCCGGGCGCTACGGCGCCGCGGACCTCGACCGGCTGGGCGAGGCCTATCTGGGCTGCCTGGACACGCTGCTCGCCGACCCCGCCGCGCCGCTGGCCGCCGCGGACCTGCTGGACGAGGAGACGCGGACGCTGCTCGCCGCCTCGGCCGAGGCGCCGGCCGCGCCCTCCTTCGGCCTGCCCTACGAGGCGTTCCGCCACTGGGTGGAGGAGACCCCGGAGGCCTTCGCCACCTCGGACGACCTCGCTCCCGGTGCTTCCGGTACCGAGGGCGCCGACGTCACGGCCCGGACCCGGCGGTTCGGCTACCGCGCACTCGCCGACCGGGTGGAGTCCTTCGCCGCCGGCCTGTACGAGGCCGGGGTACGGCCCCACAGCGCCGTCGCGGTCTGCCTCCCCAGGTCCAGCGACTACCTGGCGGTCACCCTCGCGGTCTGGCACCTCGGAGGCTGGACCGTCCCGCTGAACGTGAAGGACCCGCAGGACCGGCTGCGCACCCTGCTGACCGGCGCGGGAGCGGCCTTCCTGGTGCGGCGCGCCGACGCGCCCGCCGTGGAGCTGCCCGGGGTGACCGAACTCGCCGTCGGGGAACTCGCCCGCACCGGCCGGCCCGCGCCGCCGCCGGTCGCCGTCCGCCCGGCCGATCTCGCGTACGCGGTGTTCACCTCGGGCACGACCGGGACGCCCAAGTGCGTCACCGTGCCGCACGGGGCGCTCGCCAACGAGCTCGCCTGGCGGCGTGCCGCCATCGGCCTGGACGGGCGGGACCGCGTCCTGCAGACCATCCCGCTCGCCTTCGACCCGGCGTTCTGGCAGTGCTTCGGCCCGCTGGCGGCCGGCGCGGGAGTGATCTTCCCCGGCACCGACCCGGACGCCACCCCCGGCGCGGTCGTGGACCTGGCGCTGGCCCACGGCGCCACCGTCGTCGACCTGGTCCCCTCGCTGCTCGCGGCCCTGGACGACGAGGACCTGCGGCGGCTGCCGGCCCGCGTGGTGTTCTGCGGCGGCGAGCCGCTCCCGGCCGCGCAGGCCGAGCGCTACCGCAGGCTGGGCTCCGGGACGCTGTACAACCAGTACGGACCCTCCGAGACCTGCATCGACGCCACCTCCCACCGGTACGGCGAGGGGCCGGAGGCCGACGGCACCGTGCCGATCGGCCGGCCGATCGGCGGCGTCCGGCTGCACGTCCTCGACCCCGCGCTGCGCCGCCTGCCGGTCGGCGTGCCCGGCGAGCTGTACATCGGCGGACTCGGCGTGGCCCGGGGCTACGCGGGCCGTCCCGCGGAGACCGCCGCCCGCTTCCTGCCGGACCCGGCGGGCCCGCCCGGCGCGCGCATGTACCGCACGGGGGACCGGGCCCGCTGGAACCCGGACGGCACCCTCCAGTTCCTCGGCCGGGCCGACAACCAGGTCAAGATCCGCGGCCACCGGGTGGAGCTGGAGGAGGTGGACCGGGCCCTGCTCGCGGTGCCCGGCGTGCGGGAGGCCGCGGTCGTCGTGGTGGGCGAGCGGTTCCGCCGACTGGTCGGCTTCCTCGCCGGAGAACCGGACCTGGACCCGCAGTCCGTCCGGGAGCGCCTCGCCGCCGCCCTGCCCTCGTACATGGTCCCCGCCGAGCTGCGCGTCCTGGCCGGGCTGCCGACCACCGCCAACGGCAAGGCCGACCGGCGCTCGCTCACGGAGCTGGCCGCGGGCCGCCCCGAGGGCCGGCCGGACGGCGCCCGGGCGGACGACCCCGTGCTCGCCGCGGTCCTGGACGCCTTCGCCGCCGTACTGGAGCTGCCGTCCGCGGCTCCCGACGACGACCTCTACGACCTGGGCGGGGCCTCGCTCGGCGCGGCGAGGATCGCCGCCGAACTGACCACGCGCCTCGGCACCGAGGTCCCGGTCCGCCTCGTCCTCGGCAACCCCCGCGCGGGCGACCTGGCCACGGCCCTCGGCGCCCGGCACACGGCCGCCCCCGGACTCGCCGTACCGGCGACGGACGGGGAGCGGTCGGAGGGCGGGGAGTCCCGGGGCGACGAGGTCCCCGGGCCCGAGCAGCGGCACGTACTGGCACTGGAGCGGCTGCTCGGCCATCCCTCCCCGCCGGTCCCCGTCCTGCTCGACCTCCCGGCCGACCCCGGTCCCGAGCGGGTGGCGGACGCCGTCCGCCGTCTCGTCGAACGCCACGACGCGCTCCGCCCGCTGCCCGGCGCGACCGCCTCCGACGCGTGGCTGCCCTGCGTGACGGGGGAGCTGCCGGCCGAGCCCGAACTGCTCGACTGGCCCGCCGAACTGATCGAGCGCCGGCTGCCTCACGGCCACCCCGGCCTGCAGGCCGTACTGCTGCGCGGGTCCGCCGGGACGGCACGGCTGCTGCTGCTCCTGGCCCGGAACCGGGCCGACGGGCCCTCGGCGGGCGTGCTCGCCGAGGAGCTGTCCCTGCTGCTCGCCGGGCGGGAACCGGCCGGTCCCGCGCCGAGCTACCGACAGCACCTCCGGGAGCGCGCCCACCGCCGGGAGCGCGACCGGGCGGAGCTGGAGCGGTACTGGACGCGGACCCTGGCGCCGCTGCCCGACGACCCCTTCGCCGCGCTGCGGTCGAGCGGCCGCGGGTTCCGCAACGCGGGCGTCCGCATGAGCCTGCCGGCCGAGCTGGACGCCCGGCTGCGGGCCCGCTGCACCGAGCTCGGGACGGCCCCGGCCGCCCCCTTCCTGGCCGCCCTCGGCGGTCTCGTCGCCCGGATCGCCGGGGCCGACAGGGTGGTCGTGGGCACACCGGTCGGGCACCGGTCCGGCACCGCCGAGGCCGGCCTGGTCGGCCGGGCGGTGGACATGCTTCCGGTGGTCCTCTCCGCCGGGGGCGACCCGGCGGACGCCCACCGGGCCCTGCTCACCGCGCTCGGCAGCCTCGACCTGCCGCTGGAGCGGATCGCCGAGCTGGTGGACCCGGTCGACCCGGCCGTCCGCCCGCCGGTCTGCGCGGCGGCCCTGCTCACCCACGACTACGACGGCGTACCGGAGAGCACACCCGCTCCGGCGCCCGGTAACACGGCACCCGCTGCGGCCTCCGGCGACCCGGCACCCGCTCCGGCGGCCGGCCATGCCGTGCCCGAGCACTGGTCCGACCTCGACCTGGTGCTCCATGTGGAGCCCGGGCCCGACGGCACCAGGGTGCTGCTGCTCTCCGGCGACACCCGGCTCTTCGACCACACCGCCCTGCGCACCGCGCTGGCCGAGCTCACCGACCAGCTCGGCCGCTGGGCCGCCTGAAACCCCACACCACTTCCACGAGGAGAAGACATGAACGAGGAAGAGAAGTACCGCTTCGACCTGAACGGCTACCTCGTCCTGGAGGACGTGCTGGACGCCGACGAGCTCGCCGCGCTGAACTCCGCCCTGGACGGCCACGGCCTCTGGGAGGGCGAGAACAAGCACGACTTCGGGCTGCTCAAGCAGTACAACCCCTTCATCGCCAACGCCGGCCCCCTCCACACGACCGACCGCCCGGTCCGCGACCTGCTCGCGCACCCCAAGGTGCTGCCGTACCTGGAGGAGCTCCTCGGCGCCGACCTGCGCTACGACGAGGGCCAGGTCCTCTTCTCCCGCAAGGGCGCCGGCGCGCTCGTCCTGCACAACGGCAACACCCCCTGGGAGTACCCGCCGCTGAGCTACCAGGTCCGCGACGGCCAGATCTACGCCGGCCACCTGATCGTGGCCTTCTGCCTCACCGACGCCCTCGCCGACCAGGGCGGCTTCGCCGTCGTGCCCGGCAGCCACAAGTCGCACTTCCCGATGCCCGACGAGTACGCCGCCTGGGAGAAGACCGGCGACTTCGTCAGCCGGGTGCCGGTGAAGGCCGGTTCCGTGGTGCTCTTCGCGGACACCGCGACCCACGGCAGCTGGCCCTGGGAGGCCGACTTCGAGCGGCGCGTGGTCTTCTGCCGCTACACCGCCGGAATGGTCCAGCACACCTCGCCGGCCCCCGTGCCCGAGGACGTCGACACCGACGACTGGACGCCGGTCGAGCGCCGGCTGCTCCGCCCGCCGTTCGCCTGGCACCAGGAGAACGACGGCGGCTTCAAGGAGCGGCAGCGGACCTCGGTGCGGACCGAGGAGGGCTGGGTCATGAGCGAGTACGCCCAGCAGATCATCCCGGCGGCCGAGGCCACCGCCTCCGAGGCCACCGCCGGGGAGCGTGGCTGAGATGGCGACCGTCACGGACAGCCCCGTCGACCTCGACGGCTTCAACCAGGGGATGCGCAGCGACCCGCTCGGCACCCTGACCCGGATACGCGCCGAAGGAACGGTCTGCGTCATCCCGTACGACGAGGGCGAGGGCAAGGGCGAACAGCGCATCCTCATCACCACCGAGCCCGCGCTGGCCAACGCCGCCCTGGTGCACGGCCTGCGCACGCACCGGGAGCTGTTGCGCCAGCTGGTCGGCAGCGGCCTGTTCGTGGCCGCCACCGGTGACCGCTGGCGCCGCCGCCGGAACCTGCTCCGCCCCATGTTCACGCCCCGCGCGGTCGCGGCCGGCCACGGCGTCGTCCTGCGGGCCGCCGAGGACTTCGTCCGGCGCGAGCTGCTGACCGGCACCGGGCAGCCGATGGACCTCGCGGCGACCATGCAGCGGCTCAGCGTCCAGGTGATCCTGCGCTCGGTCGACCCGGCGCTCGACGGACCCGAACTCCTGGAGCTCACCGAGGCCCTCCAGGAGGCCGTGGAGTACCTGGACCACCGGCTGTTCCTGCCGGACACCGTCGACGAGGGCGACTACGAGGCCTTCCTCAAGCGCCGGGAGGTGCTGGAGACCTTCATCGCCGGGCGGGCCGGACAGTTCGGCTGCCCCGCCTCCGAGCCCGGTGTGCTGGCCGAGATCGTCGCCGCCCTCGGCGAGGAGGCCGCCGCCGGCGAGGACCCCCACCAGGTGCTCCGCGAGGAGCTGCTGTCGGTCTTCGTGGCGGGCGTCGAGACCATGGGCACCCTGCTGACCTGGATCTTCCACAATCTGGCGCACTCCCCGGAGGCGCTGGGCCGGAGCCTGGCGGAGGTCCGCGCCGAGGACCTCGACGCGCTGGCCGCGCTGCCCTCGGCCCCGAACGGCTCGCTGCCCTATCTGCGGGCCGTGGTCGAGGAGTCGCTGCGGCTCACCCCGCCGGCCTGGGCCCTGGTCCGCACCATCGAGGAGCCGCTGGAGGCCGCCGGGATCGAGCTGGTCCCGGGCGACGTGGTGCTCGCCGCCACCTACGTCATGCACCACGACCCCGAACTCTGGGAGGCGCCGGAGGAGTTCCGTCCGGAGCGCTTCCTCGGCGACCGTCCGCCGGCCCAGCAGTACCTGCCCTTCGGCGCGGGCCCCCACCAGTGCCTGGGCCGCCAGTACTCGCTCCTGGAGGCGCAGTTGGTCGCCGCCACCGTGCTCCGGCACGGCCTGTTCGGGCTCCTCGACCCGGAGCCGGTGACCACGCTCCGCCCGCACATCGCCCTCGCCCCCGACCCGAACCCCCAGGCCGTCTTCACCGCCCACGGACAGGAGCACACCCGATGACCAGCCCGACCGGCCGACGCGTCGAGGACGCGTTCGCCGCCGTCGCGGAACGGCAGCCGGACCACACCGCGATCGTGGACGGGGACGGCGCCTGCACCTACGGCGAGCTGCTGACCCGCGCCCGTGCCGCGGCCGCGGAGCTCGGCGCGCTCGGTGTGCGGCCCGGCGACGCCGTGCTGCTCACCGGCCACGGCGGCCGGTCCGCCGTACTGGGCATGCTGGCCGTCCTGTTCGCAGGCGCCCACTACGTACCGGTGGACCCGTCCTTCCCGGCCGAGCGCACCGCGCTGATGGCTCGGCTCTCCGGCGCGGTGCTCCAGCTGAGCGCCGACCACCGGACCCCGGCGGTACCGGGTCTCACCACCCGCGCCGTCGACGAGCTCGGTCACGGCGACGGCCACGGCCGTCTGCCCGCACCGGCGGCCGGACCCGACGACCTCGCGTACGTGATGTTCACCTCGGGGACCACCGGTGAGCCCAAGCCGGTGGGCGTGACGCACCGCGGCGTCACCGGCCTCGCCCTCGGCGCCGGGCCCCTGCGGCTCGGCCCGGAGGACGGCACCCTGCTGCACTCCACCCTGGCCTTCGACGCCTCCACCTTCGAGATCTGGAACGCCCTCCTCGTCGGCGCCCGGGTGGTCGCCGTACCGCGGGCCCGGCTCGCGCTGCACGAGCTCGCCGCGCAGCTCGCCCGTCCGGAGGTCACCACGGCCTGGCTGACCGCCGCCGTCTTCCATCTGATGGCACGCCATCACGCGGAGGCGCTCGGCACCCTGCGCCGGCTGACCGTCGGCGGAGACGTCGTCCTCCCCGACGTGGCCGACGCGTTCGCCGCCGCGCACCCCGGGACGACGCTCCTCAACGGCTACGGGCCCACCGAGAACACCACCTTCAGCACGCTGGGTCCGGTCACCGGACGCGACCGCGCGGAGTCCGACTCGCTGCCGATCGGCCACGCCTACCCCGGAACCCTCTGCTACGTCCTGGACGAGCGGCTGGACGCCGTGACGGGCGGCTCGCCCGGCGAACTGTTCGTCGGCGGCGACCGGCTGGCCCGCGGCTACCTCGACCGCCCGGCCGCCACCGCCGAGCGCTTCCTGCCCGACCCCTTCGCCACGACCCCCGGCGCCCGGATGTACCGCACGGGCGACCGCGCC
This sequence comes from Streptomyces sp. NPDC055815, assembly GCF_053616475.1. NCBI lineage: Bacteria > Bacillati > Actinomycetota > Actinomycetes > Kitasatosporales > Streptomycetaceae > Streptomyces > Streptomyces sp. NPDC055815. Next base: position 116,612 of record NZ_JBSHDU010000016.1, read on the forward strand.
CGGCTGCTGCCCAGCGGCGCACTGGAGTTCCTGGGCCGGACGGACGACGAGGTGAAGGTCCGCGGCTTCCGGGTGGACCTCGCCGAGGCGCAGGCCGTCCTCGCCGCCGACCCGGAGGTCGCCGACGTGGCCGTGCTGGCCGAGCGGACCGGGGAAGGCGCGACCCTCGTCGCCTTCGTCACGCCGGCCGGGCTCGACACCGCGGCCCTGCGCGAGCGTGCCTTCCTGCGCGTCCCGCGCCACCTGGTGGCGGAGCGGATCCTCGCCGTCGACGCCCTCCCGCTGGGCCCGACGGGCAAGGTGGACCGCGAGGCCCTGCGCCGCCTGGCGCAGCCCACCGCAGACCCCAAGCCGCAGACGCCGGCCGATCCGCAGTCCCCGGCCGAGCCGCAGACCTCGCGCGATCCGCAGGCCCCGGCCGCCCCGCAACCCCCCGCCGTCCTCCCGGCCGCGCCCGAGCCGGCGCCCGCCGCGGCCCTCCCCGCGCTGGCGGACCTCTGGCAGCGGCACACCGGGATCGTGCCCGGAGACGACTCCGACTTCTTCGCCGACGGCGGCAGCTCGCTCGACCTGATGCGACTGGTCGAGGACGTCCGCACCGGACTCGGCGTGGAGCTGGACTTCGCCGAGGTCTACGCCCTGGAGTCGTACGGAGAACTGGCCGGCCTCGTCGAGGACCTGCTCGGTACGGAGGCCGCCGCGTGACCACCACGGCCGAACCCACCACCACCCGCAGAGTGCCGCCCGAGCGCCGCCGCCTGCACATCCGCACCGAGCCCGCCGGCCACGTCTTCGCCGCGGACCTCGCCGTGGTCGACGCCTGGCTGCGCGACTACGTGGGCGGCTCGCACGAACAGCTCGGCAGGACCGGCCCGGTCTGCCCGTTCGTCCCGCCGGCCCTCAACGACCAGGCCGTGCAGTTCCACTTCCGCTACGACGTCGACGGCTCCACCACGACGGGCATCACCGAGGCGCTCACCGAGGAACTCGTCGACTTCGCCCTGACGATGGAACCGCAGCCCAAGTCCGGCGCCTCGCTGGAATGCCGGCTCGTCGTCATGCCGCGCACAGGACCGGACGGCTGGCAGCGCCTCGACGACGCCTACGAGTCGCTGAAGAACCTGGCCGTGGACGCCGGCCTGATGATCGGCCAGTTCCACCCGAACTGCGACGAACGCGCCGTGCGCAACACCGGCTTCCGGGTCTCGCTGGCCCCGATCGGCCTGCTCGCGATGCGCCGGATGGCCCCGCACGACGTGCTCTTCCTGACCGGCCGCCGGGACTGGTTCGAGAAGTACGACACCACCTTCCGCTCCCACTACGAGCGCGGCAGGGTCCGCGACCCGCTGCTGCGCGAGCTCTACCAGGCCGCCGTGGACCGGTACGAGCTGCCCGCCCTCACCCTCGACGAAGGAGTCACGCGATGAATCCGTTCCAGGACCTCTTCCACGTCGTCGTCAACGACGAGGAGCAGTACTCGATCTGGCCCACCCACCACGAGGTCCCGCTCGGCTGGCGCACCAGCGGCGCCGCGGCCAGCCGCGAGACGTGCCTGCTGAGGATCGAGGACGAGTGGACGGACATGACCCCGAAGTCGCTCCGTACCGCCCAGGCCTGACCCCCCGGAGCACCGGAACCGAGACCGGTGCCGGGAACCGACGCACAGAGAGGAACGCACACATGGACGCCGGCGAAGCCCGTTCCGGGCTCCTGGAGATGATCGGTGGCTACCGGGCCACCGCCCTCGTGACCACCGCCGCCCGGCTCGGCCTGGCCGACCTCCTCGCGGAGGGGCCCGTCGCGCTCGGCCGGCTGGCCGAGCTGACCGGGACTCGGCCCGACCGGCTGCTCCAGATCCTCCGGGCGCTCGTCGCGGTCGGCCTGCTGGAGAGCCACCCCGACGGCACGTTCGGAGCGACCCCGCTCGCCGAGCCCCTGCGCAGGGACGCGGAGGACTCGCTGCACAGCGCCGCCATCTACTTCGGCGCGGTGAGCGCCCCCTCGTTCGACTCGCTGCACGACCTCCTCCGTACGGACGGCAGCGGCTTCCAGGACCGCCACGGGACGGACTTCTACGGCTTCCTCGACGCCCACCCCGAGCTGGCGGCCCACTACAACACCATCATCGCGGTCGACGGCCTCGGCGACGCGCTCGCCGAGGCGTACGACTTCACCACGGCCGGCTCGGTCGCGGACATCGGCGGCGGCAACGGCACCACCCTCGCCGAACTCCTCCTCGCCCGCCCGCACCTGGAGGGCACCCTCCAGGAGATCCCGCACGTGATCGAGGAGGCCCGCCGACGGCTCGACGACCCCGCCCTCGGGGGCCGGGCCCGTACGACGACCGGATCCTTCCTCGACGGCATCGTCCCGGGCGCGGACCGCTACCTCCTGGTCCGGGTGCTGCCCAACTGGAACGACGAGGACGCCCTGCGGATCCTGCGCCACTGCGCCGCCGCGATGGCCCCGGAGGCCCGGCTGCTCATCGTCGACGCCGACATGCCGGAGCACGTCACGGCCGGCTCCTTCGCCCCGATCGGCGACCTGCACGCCCTCGTCCACTTCGGCGGGAAGCTCCGCAGCCGCTCGGAGCTGACCGTGCTGCTGTCGGCCGCCGGGCTGAGGTTCTCGGACACGGACACCGTCCCCGTACCGGGCCGGCCCCAGTGGTCGCTGTCCGAGGTGGAAGTGGCCCGATGACGGAACAGCCGCTGCCCCGCGTCGCCGTCGTGTACGCCGACGGCTCGGTCGGACCGGGCACGGTCCTGGCCGACGCCAAGGGCCTGTGCGAGGTGGTCTTCGTGTGCGACACGGCCAAGCCGGGCGTCGCACCCCTGCTCCGCGGACTGCGCCGCCGCGCCACGGTCTGCGACATCACCGGCCTCGGCCCGGACGAGGCCGCCGCCGCGGTCCGCGCGGAAGCGCCCGAGGCCATCGTCACCTTCAGCGAGTACTGCCTCGGCCTCACCTCGGAACTCGCGGAACGGCTCGGCCTCCCGTACCACGGCGCCGAGACGACGAGGCTGCTCACCGACAAGCTGGCCCAGCGCGCGGCGCTGGCCGCCGCGGGCGTGGACGCCACCGGATGCCGGCTGGCAGACTCCCCCGAGCGGGTGCTGGAGGCGGCCGCGGAGCTGGGCTACCCGGTCGTGGTCAAGCCCAGGACGGGCGCCGGCAGCCGGAACACCGTCCGGCTGGACTCGGCCGAGCAGGCCGCCCGCGAACTGCCCGCCGTGATGTCGGGCGACGTCGGCCAGGACCGGGTGTTCGTCGTCGAGGAGTGCCTCGTCGGGGACCCCTCGGCCGCCGGCGAAGGGTGGGGCGACTACGTGTCCGTGGAGGGCCTGGTGTACCGGGGGGAGGTGCTGGCCTCCTGTGTGTCGGGCAAGCTGCCGCTGGCCGAGCCGTTCCGCGAGACCGGCTTCTTCCTCCCCTCGACGCTGCCTCCGGCGCTGGCGGACGAGGTGAAGGAGCTGGCCGCGGCCGCCGTGCGGGCGCTCGGCATCCGCGACTCGGTGACCCACACCGAGGTGAAGCTGACCCCGTCCGGCCCCCGGATCATCGAGGTCAACGGCCGCATCGGCGGGCACGTGGTGGATCTCCTCCCCAGGGCCTCGCAGGACAGCCTGGTGCGTTTCGCCCTCGACCTCGCCCTCGGCCGACGGCCCGCCGCACCCTCCTTCGACTTCTCCGGGGTCACCTTCGAATGGGTGCTCCTCCCGCCCGTCGAGGCACGCGAACTGACGGCCCTCGACGGCGTGGACGACGTGCGGGCCCTCGACGGGATCACCGCCGTCGACGTCCTCGCCCGGCCGGGCCAGGCGGTCGACTGGCGGATCGGCAACCAGATGCTCGGTCTCGTGCACGGCCACGCGCCCGACCACGCCGGCCTGCGCCACCTCGTGGACCGGGTGGCGCGCACCTTCGTCGCCGACTACCGGACCGGGGTCTGACGACGAACCGGGGCCGGCCGCACCGGCCGGCCCCCCACACCGACGGTGCGCCGGGCGTGCCGCGAAAGAAAGGCAAGTGATGCTGGATCAGCTGCGGCAGCCGCTGCGTTCCCGGCGGTTCCGATTGGTCTGGGCGGGCGAGGGCATCTCCATCCTCGGCGACCTGAGCTTCGAGGTCGCCTTCATCTGGCTGGTGCTCCAGGAGACCGGCTCGGCGGCGACGCTGGCGGGCGTCGTCCTGGCCCAGGCCATCCCGCGGGGCGTCCTGATGCTGATCGGCGGGGCGATCACCGACCGGCTGTCGCCCCGCACCGTCATGCTGGCGACCCATCTGTCGCGGGGCACCGCCGTGGTGGCCCTCGGCCTGGCGAGCGTCCTCGACGGCGTGCAGACCTGGCAGTTCTACGCCATCGCCGTCGTGATGGGCACCGCGGAGGCCTTCTTCTGGCCGGCCAGCGACAGCATCGTGCCGTCCCTCGTGGACAAGGAGGACCTGGCCCGCGCCAACGCGCTGACCGGCTTCAACGAGCAGGGCGCCCGGCTGCTCGGCCCGGTCCTCGGCGGCGCCCTGGTGGCGTCGGCGGGTGCCACCACCGCGATCTTCTTCAACGCCGCGACCTTTTTCCTGGCGGCGCTGAGCCTGCGCGCGGTCCCGGCCCGGCCGGCGGACCCGGAGGCGGCGTCGCCGTCGATCGCGCAGATCCGCTCGGAGATCGTCTCGGGCCTGCGCTATGCCCGCCGGAGCCGCGAGGTGCGCTCCATCCTGCTGCTCATCTCGGCGGCCGCGCTCAGCTACAGCGGTCTGTTCTCGGTCGGCCTGCCCGCCCTCTCGAAGAGCTTCTCGGAGAGCGCGCTCACGCTGGGTCTGCTCATCTCCTCCTGGGGTCTCGGCCAGCTCGCCGGCACGATCGCCGCGGCGATCACCGGCCTGCCGCGCCGCTGGGGCCTGCTGATCATCGGCATGACCCTGTGCGAGGGCCTGGCCTTCGCGACCCTGGGCTTCCTGCCCACCCCGTGGGCGGCGGCCACCCTCCTCGCGGTGCTCGGCGTCGGTGTCGCCTACTCCAGCGACGTGGCGCTGCCGACGTACATCCAGACCCGGACGCCGGCCGACTTCCTCGGCCGGATCAACAGCATCATGAGCCTTCCGCGGGTCGTCCTGGAGCCGGTCTCCTTCGCCCTCATGGGCCTGCTGGTCACGGTCGGCGTCCGCTGGGGCTTCCTCATGGCCGCCCTGCCGATGCTCGTGGTCGGCATCACCATGGCGCTGAGCAAGGACGCCCGCAGCCTGAGCACGGCGCCCGCCCCCGACGCGGACGAGGCCCCGACCGCCGACACCGAAAAGGCCCCCACCTCCCCGACCGCCGACACCAGCGACACCGCCCCCACACCGGCGGGCTGAACCGGCGCCGTTCCCCCCACGTCTCGGGGCCACCTCCTTCCGCCGCCCGGCGGCCGAGGAGGTGGCCCCGACGCGCGCCGAAGGTCCAAGGCGAGCTTCCGAAGGTCCGAGGCGACCTTCCTCAGGTCCCCGGAAACGCCTCAGGGGCCCGACCCGCTTTCGCGGATCAGGCCCCTGAGGGTCTTGCGGCTGTCGGGGTGGCGGGATTTGAACCCACGACCTCTTCGTCCCGAACGAAGCGCGCTGCCAAGCTGCGCTACACCCCGATGTCGCTGCTTTGTTCTTCACGTCGCGGCGACATCGATTACTTTAGCCCACGCGCGCGCTCAGACGAAATCCGGTATTCGGGGGACCGCGGCGCAGGTCGGATGCGGTCCAGGCCGACGATCGCGAGACCGAGGACGGAGAAGGCCGCGCCGAGGACGACGGCGTTGGTGAGGACACCGGCGTAGCCGTGGACCGTCACGTCCAAGAAGGGGTACGTGTAGCGGGTCGGCGCGTCGGGGGAGATCAGCTCGCCGCGGATCAGGGCGAAGGCGAAGTAGAGGCCCGGCGCCGCCAGCCACTGGGCCGCGTGCCGCCACCGGAGGGCCCCGGGCGCCGTGAGCAGGAGGAAGTCGAGGGCTGTGCCGATCGGGGTCACGGTGTGCAGCAGCTGGTTGGCGACGGCCTTCGCGCCGGTGAGCCGGGCGATCTCGGCGGCCTGGTTGAACTCGCTCGCCTCGTTGTCGAGGACCAGGTGGAAGACGAGGCCGACGACCGCGATGCAGAGCAGCGCCCCGCCGGTCCACACGGCCGGCAGCGGCGGGCGGCGGGTCCAGGCGCGGACGGCGCCCAGGCCGAGGACGACGGCGACCAGGATGTTGGTCCAGATGGTGAAGAAGCTCAGGACGACGAGCACGTCCCCGTAGACGCACTCGATGACGATTCCCGTCGCCGCGCACAGGGCGATCAGGCCCCGGAAGGCCGCCGCCCAGGGGCGGCGGTGGGCGGGAGGTACGACGGCGGAGGCCGACACGGCCGCGGTGGGGGGCGTGAGCATGCCCCTCACCGTAAGCGCTCAGCCGCGCGCCGTCAGGGTGAGCAGGGTGGCCTCCGGCGGGCAGGCGAAGCGGACCGGGGTGTACCGGTTGGTGCCGCAGCCCGCGGAGACGTGCAGATAGGACGTCCGGTCGGCGACCGTGTGCGTGGAGAGCCCCTTGACCCGGTCCGTGTCGATGTCGCAGTTGGTGACGAGCGCCCCGTAGAAGGGGACGCACAGCTGCCCGCCGTGGGTGTGGCCGGCGAGGATCAGCTCGTAGCCGTCGGACGTGAAGGAGTCGAGCGAGCGCAGGTACGGGGCGTGGACGACGCCCATCGTGAAGTCGGCCGAGGCGTCGGGGCCGCCGGCGACCCGCTCGTACCGGTCCCGCTTGATGTGCGGGTCGTCCAGGCCGGTGAAGGCGAGGTCGGCCTGCGGGAGCTTGAGCCGGCCGCGGGTGTTGGTGAGGTTCACCCAGCCGGCCGAGTCGAAGGCGTCCCGCATTCCCTCCCAGGGGTTGTGGACGGCGCCGACGACGGGCTTGTTGCCGTTGAGCCCGTGCCGGCCCTGGGCCCGCTCCATGAGGTAGCGGGCGGGGTTCTTCATCCGGGGCCCGTAGTAGTCGTTGGAGCCGAAGACGTACACCCCGGGGAACTCCATCAGCGGCCCGAGCGCGTCGAGGAGCTCGGGCACGGCCTCGGTGTCGGAGAGGTTGTCGCCGGTGTTGACGACGAAGTCGGGACGGAGGCCCGCGAGCGACTGGAGCCAGAGGCGCTTCTTGCGCTGGCCGCTCACCATGTGGATGTCGGAGACCTGGAGGACGCGCAGGTCGCGCATGCCGGGCGGGAGGACGGGGATGGTCACCCGGCGGAGCCGGAAGGAGCGGGCCTCGAAGCCGGCCGCGTAGACGATTCCGGCCGCAGCCGTCGCCGTGAGGCCTGCCGTGATCTTCAGGGGGATCCCGTACCGTGCGCGCATCCCCCCATCGTCGCAGACCCGCTGAGCCGAAATGCGCGGGCGGTACGGGTGGGGCACCTGCCACACTTGACCCCATGACCACGCTCAAGGCGAAGCTCCAGGACGACCTCAACGCCGCGATCCGGGAGCGCGACGAACTGCGCTCCTCGACCCTGCGGCTCACCATCACCGCGATCACGAAGGAGGAGGTCGCGGGCACGACGAAGCGCGAACTCTCCGACGACGAGGTGCAGAAGGTGATCGCGAAGGAGGCGAAGAAGCGCCGCGAGGCCGCGGACGCCTTCGCCAAGGGCGGTCGCCCCGAGTCCGCCGAGCGCGAGAAGGCCGAGGGTCTCATCCTCGACGCGTACCTGCCGAAGCAGCTCAGCGACGAGGACCTCGACTCCATCGTCGCGGCGGCCGTCGAGGAGGCGAAGGCCGCGGGCGCCGAGGGGCCGCGTGCCATGGGCGCCGTCATGAAGATCGTGAACCCGAAGGTGGCCGGCCAGGCCGAGGGCGGCCGCGTCGCCGCCGCGGTGAAGAAGCTGCTCGCGGGCTGATCCGCGCGGTAGACACGAGAGAGGGCGCCCCACCGGTC
>NZ_JBSHDU010000017.1:0-24440 GCF_053616475.1 Streptomyces sp. NPDC055815
GTTCCGGACCAGTCGTCCGGAACGGGGCCGCGGCGCGCCCGCGCGCGGGGGCGGGCGGAAGCGAGAAGCGCAGGGGGCTCAGACGGTGATCACTTCGATGCCCGCCTCGGAGAGCTTGGCGGCGATGTCCGGAGCGATGCCGGAATCGGTGACGATGACGTCGATCTGGTCCAGGCCACAGATCTTCGCGAACGCGCGCTTGCCCATCTTCGACGAGTCCGTCACCAGGATCACCTTGCGGGCACGCTGGGCGAAGAGCCGGCTGATGCCCGCCTCGTCCTCGTGGTGGGTCATGACGCCCAGTTCGGGGTCCACGCCGTCGACCCCCAGTACGGCCACGTCGAGGACGACCTCGTTCAGCACCCCCACGGTCAGCGGGCCCACCAGTTCATAGGTCTGGGGCCTCGCCACCCCGCCCGTGGCCACGATCTTGAACTGCGGTCGCACCGCCAGCTCGCCCGCGATGTTCAGGGCGTTGGTGACGACGGTGTACATCGGGCCGGACTGGTTCTCGCCCGCCTCGGCCGATCCGCCCCCGGCCCGCAGGACGAGCGCCCGCGCCACTTCGGTGGTGGTCGTGCCGCCGTTGAGACCGACGACGTCCCCCACGGTCAGCAGGTCCGCCACGGCGCCGGCGATCCGCTGCTTCTCGGAGGCCCTGCGGGAGGACTTGTAGCGCAGGGGAAGCTCGTACGAGACGCCGTGCGCCATCGCTCCGCCCCGCGTGCGGACGAGCAGTCGCTGCTCGGCGAGCTCGTCGAGGTCCCTGCGGATGGTGGCGGGAGAGACCGACACGGCGACGGCCGCGTCCTCCACGTCCAGCTTTCCCTCGACGGCCAGCAACTCGAGGAGCTTGCTCCACCGCTCCTGCTTGGACATGCGCCACACCCTTCCCGGACCCCTGAGACACGCGTCGCACGCCCCCGGAATCCCCGACGGCCACCCGGCCGCACGGCATGCGCGAAGTTGATCGTAGCTCGACGACATCGAGCATCGCAGAGGAGTGCCGGTCGGCCCGTCGACCTCCACATCGACGCAGCATGATGCTCATAATTGCTCGCATCAAAGCTCTTTCGAGCAACTCTTGACAGTTCTTGCGCACCTAACCGAGCATTGGTCTAGTCAAGCTCCCCTCCGCCCCTACGAGCCCAAGGAATCGCGTGACCACCTACGAGACCTCCCGCACCTCCGTCGAGATCGCTTCCCAGCCGGGCACGTGGAGGCGTGCGGCCGCGTCGCTCGCCCAGTTCGCCGAGGCCCTCCCCCGGCGGGGCGAACGGGTCGCCGTCGTCGGGTGCGGCACCTCCTGGTTCATGGCCCTCGCCTACGCGCACCTCCGCGAGGAGGGCGGGCACGGCGAGACCGACGCCTTCGCCGCGTCCGAGTTCCCGCACGGCCGGACCTACGACCGAGTGCTCGCCATCACGCGTTCCGGAACCACCACCGAGGTCCTCGACCTGCTGAACCGGCTCAAGGGCGTCGTCCCCACCGGCGCCCTCACCGCCGACCCCGCGACCCCCGTCATGACGGCCGCCGACGTCGTCGCCGTACTCGACTTCGCCGACGAGCAGTCCGTCGTCCAGACCCGGTTCGCCACCACGGTCCTGGCCCTGCTGCGCGCGCACCTCGAAGCCGAGAACGCCCTCCCGGCGGGGGTGCGCCCCCTGGAGCGGGCCGCTCTGGACGCCGAGCGCGCCCTCGCCGAGCCGCTGGATCCCGCCGTCTGCGCGGCCGAGCAGTTCACCTTCCTCGGCACCGGATGGACCTACGGCCTCGCCCTCGAAGCAGGCCTCAAGATGCGCGAGGCCGCCGGCGCCTGGACCGAGGCCTACCCCGCCATGGAGTACCGCCACGGCCCCATCAGCATCACCGGTCCCGGCCGTGTCGCCTGGCTCTTCGGCCCGGCACCGCACGGACTGGCCGACGACATCGCCCGTGTCGGGGGACTCCACCCCGCCGCGTCCGGCGATGAGGCCGATGCCCTCGACCCGCTCGCCGACCTGGTGCGGGCCCAGCGTCTCGCCGTCCACCTCGCCGAGGCCCGCGGTTACGACCCCGACCGTCCCCGCAACCTCACCCGCTCCGTCATCCTCGACGACGCCTCCGTCTGAGTTCTCCGCGCGGACGCCGCCGCAGGCGCGGCGCCCGGCACCGCGGCCGGCCGGTGACATGGACGTCGGCGTCCACGTCACCGGCCCTTCCCCGTCACCGCCCCACCGCTTCCTGGAGTACGCCCATGCCCCTCGTCCCCACCGACGACATCATCGGCCCCGCCCGCGCCGCCGGCACCGGCGTCGGCGCGTTCAACGTCGTACAGATCGAGCACGCCGAGGCCATCGTCACCGGTGCCGAGCGCGCCGGACTTCCGGTCATCCTGCAGATCAGCGAGAACACCGCCCGCTACCACGGCTCCCTGGCCCCGATCGCCCTCGCCTCCCTCGCCATCGCCGGCTCCGCCGCGGTCCCGGTCGCGGTCCACCTGGACCACGCCGAGTCCGCGGAACTCGTCCACGAGGCCGTCGAACTCGGCTTCACCTCGGTCATGTTCGACGCCTCCAAGCTGCCGTACGGCGAGAACGTCTCCGCCACCCGGGCGATGACCGACCTGTGCCACCGGGCCGACGTCTGGGTCGAGGCGGAGCTCGGTGAGGTCGGCGGCAAGGACGGCGCCCATGCGCCGGGCGTCCGCACGGACCCGGACGAGGCCCGCGCGTTCGCCGCGGCCACCGCGGTCGACGCCCTGGCCGTCGCGGTGGGCAGCTCGCACGCCATGCTCACCCGTGACGCCGCACTCGACTTCGACCTCATCGCACGGCTGAGGGACGCGCTCGACGTGCCGCTCGTGCTCCACGGCTCCTCCGGGGTCGACGACGCGGACCTGGCGAAGGCGGTCGCCGCCGGGATGACGAAGGTCAACATCTCCACCCACCTCAACAAGCTCTTCACCGCGACGGTCCGCGGACGCCTTGAGGACTCCCCGGGTGTCGCCGACCCCCGTAAGTACCTGGGCCCGGCGCGTGACGCGGTGGCGGCGGAGGTGGCCAGGCTGCTGGGTGTCCTGGCCGGCCACTGACGTACGGCCGCGGTGTCAGTGCGCTGAAGTATTCTTCCGGCCACCGCACACCGACTCGGAGGAACAAGAGAGTTGACCGGCCTGTCTGGGTTCCCGTTGCCCTTCCAAACGTCCCGTTCCATACCGTTCGCGACGCCCCGCACGCTGCGGGAACTTGAAATGATCCAGTGCAGCGCGCGCCTTCGGGCGAAGCCGGGGTGGTTCGACAAGAGGAACGACGCCGGCATCGTCGCCCGATGGACGCGGGAGGCGGTCGCCCAGGGCCTCACCGAGGCGCAGGTCCGCTACGTGCTCGCCGAACTCGCGCACTACGCCGCGCTGCGGGACGAACGGACCGGTGCCGAGGTGTCCGCCGTCGACGGGGTGTGGCAGTCGGACACCCTGATCGACGACAAGCTCAGGTCCCGGCTGCGCGAGGCGGTCCGGGTCCTGGAAGAGGTCCCCGAGGCGGAGCGGGACTGGCATCCCGGATCCGACGGCCAGGTACTCGACCTGGTCCATCCCTCACTGTTCTGTCTGGTGCGGGAGGCGAGCGGCGCGCCGGAGCGGGCGTGGCAGAACCCGACGGACCGCTACGCGAAGTACGAGTTCTCGGAGAGGTTCCAGTGGCTGCCCACGGACGTCGACGTCAGTGACGACGGGGACGCCGCCTTCCGTTCGTACGTGAACAACGTCCACCCGGAGACCCATCACGAGCTGGCCTCCGTCCTGCCGGAGCTGTTCGCACGCTTCCTCCCCCTGTGGGAGAACGTGCTCACCGATCTGCGGCACCCCCGGCCCCTGCGCGTCGACGTCGATCCCTATGGGTGGTACGAGTCGGAGCCGGAATTTCCGAAGAAGTCCTCCTACAGCGATGACGAGGCCTACGAGGAGGCCTACCGCTCCTGGCAGCGGGCCCACGACGAATGGTGGGAGAACCGTCGCCCGGTCATCCCGGACGCCCCGGACTTCACCCCGCCCGAGGTGCCCGCCGCGGCCGACCGGGTCGACCTGCGCGGCCGGCGGCTCCAGGTGATCGTCAAGCTCGCCACCATTCACCTGACCCCGGAGAAGCCCGAGTACGCCGGTGGCTCCTGGCACGTCGAGGGGATGCTGAACGAGCGGATCGTCTCCACCGGCATCTATTACTGGGACAGTGAGAACATCACCGAGAGCCGGCTGAGCTTCCGGACGGCTCTCGACGACCCTGAGTACGAACAGAACGACAACGAGGGCGTGCGTGAGGTCTACGGCCTGGAGGACGAGGACGCGCTGAACCAGCTTCTGGGATCGGCGTCGACCCCGGAGGGCCGATGCCTGGCGTTCCCGAACGTCCTGCAGCACCGCGTCGGCTCGTTCCGCCTGGCGGACCCCACTCGCCCGGGACACCGCAAGATCCTCGCGTTCTTCCTCGTCGACCCCTCGGAAGCGATCGTCTCGACGTCCGACGTGCCGCCGCAGCAGCCGTGGTCCGACACCTCGACGATGACCCTCGAACAGGCCGAGGACTTCCGCGAACAGCTCATGCGGGAACGGAAGTTCTTCGTCGACGAGCACAACGAGCAGCTCTACGAGCGGGAGTTCTCCCTCTGCGAGCACTGAGCGGTGTCGGCCCCGCCCCTCAGCCCACGTCGAGCGCGTTGCGCAGGCCGAGGCGGTAGCGCAGGCGGTCGTGGCGCTTGAGGCCCTCCAGCTCCGGGGGGCGGAAGAGGGGCTGCACCGTGCAGCGCGGGGCGGTCGAGCCCGTGCGGTCGAGGAGCGCGTTGACGGCCTGGCGGGCGGAGGCGTTGGCGCCCTCCATGGTCGCCAGGTCGATGTCGACGGCCACGTAGTCGCCGGCCAGGAAGAAGTTGGGGATCCTGGTGGCGGCGTGCGGGCGGTTGTGGAAGGTGCCGACCGGATGGACGAGGAGCTGGTCCTCGTTGGTCGGGTTCGGGGTACCGAGGCCGTCGACGCCCGGGTCGAGGAACCAGGAGTGCAGCGCGCTGTCCTTCAGTACCGTACGGCCGGTGTCGTTGAAGGCGGCCTTCAACTGCGCCCACACCTCCCGGGCGACCTCCGTGCGGGTGCACTGCTTGGCCGTCTTGCCGTAGAGGATGCCGGGCCGGTCCCACTCCGAGATGTCCACCGAGAGACAGTCGACGGCGACGCCGTCGCCGTAGTCGGCCGGGAAGTCGCGGGACGGCCAGTGGCGTGCCTGCTGGATCGACGTCAGGGACCAGGGCGAGTCGATGCAGTTGGCGTGGCCCGCCAGGAGCGGGGCGCGTTCCGTGAGGTAGAACTGGATGCCCGTCATCCAGTCGGTCTCCAGCTCGTCGCAGCGCGCCAGCTGCGGGTCCGTGGCCCGCAGTGCCGCGCCCCAGGTCCGGCGGGCGTGCTCCACCGGCATCGCCGAGACGTAGTGGTCGGCGGTCACCGAGCGGCGGACGCCCTGCGGGTCCTCGACGACGGCCGCGCCGACGCGCCCGGATCCCGCGTCGTAGGCCAGTTCCCGTACCGTCCAGCCGATGCGGAACTCCACGCCGAGGCTTGTCAGATGGGCTGCCCACGGGTCGATCCAGGCCTCGTTCGTGGGCAGGTTCAGGATCCGGTCGAGGGGTCCGTCGGCGCCGCGCCCCAGGGCGTTGAAGGCGAAGGCCTCGAGGAGCGTGGCGACCGTGCGGGTGCTGGCCTCCTCGGCCTTCGTCGCCACGATGTTGCGGGTGAGGCCGACGGCCAGGATGCGCTGGTAGTCGTAGCTCATCCGCTCGGCGCGCAGGAACTCCCACCAGGGTGTCCGCTCCCATGCCTCGTTGCGCCGCTCGTCGCAGCTGGTCAGGAAGACGAGGAAGCGGTTGACGAAGTACGCGGTCTCGTGGAGCGGGATGGAGCGGGCGGTGTCCAGGAGCGCGGTCAGGGCGCGGCCGATCTCGTCGAGGGTGAGCTCGGCGGGCCGGTGGCCCGGCCACGGGAGCGGGATGCGCAGGTCCTCGCGGCCGGTGCGGGCGAAGGACATCTCCGCCGGGGCCACCAGGTTGTCCCAGACTCCGTTGGGGTTCCCGGGGAACGGGATGCGCCGCAGCGTGTCGGGGAGGTTGTGGTAGATGCCGGGGATGAACCGGAAGCCGTGCTCGGCGGGGAGCGGGCGCCGGCCGCCGCGCGCGCTGTCCGGTACGTCCATGGAGCGGGCCTTGCCGCCGAGCGCGCGGCGCTCGTAGACGGTGACGCGGAAGCCGCGCTCGGCCAGTTCGTGGGCGGCGGTGAGGCCCGCGACCCCACCGCCGAGCACGGCCACGGACGGCGGCGCAGAAGACTCCGCGGCGACGGCCGGTACGGCTCCGAGGGCGACCGCGCCGACGGCGGCGGCTCCGGTCGTGGCGGCGGCGCCCGCCACGAAGGTGCGTCGTGAGGTGCCCGTACGGTTCATGCCCCAACCCCTTTACCGGCGGTAACCTGACATCCGACGCAGGAGCATAGGGCCGTCACCCGAGACCCGGAAGGTGTATCCCGGCCCCCTTCACCCGTCAGAACCGGTCGGTCGCGTCACCCGTCAGAACCGGTCGGTCGTGAGGTCTCCGCACCGGCCGAGCCGGCGTGCCTCGTCACGAGCCGCCGCGGCCCTGGAGGCATCGCCCAGTGACTCCGCCAGGCGCGCCCTGCTCAGCCAGTTGTACGGGCTGTCCGGACGCAGCGCGATCCGCTCGCTGATCAGGACCCGCGCCATGTCGTGCCGCCCGGACCGCAGGGCCGCCTCGACGAGGGTCTTCTGGAGCGCGTCGCGTTGGGCGTGGCTGCCGCCGAACTCGTGCAGCCGTCGCCGCAGCGGCCACAACAACTCCAGGACGGTGTCGTGGTCGCCCCCGGCGTGGGCGACCAGGGCCTCGCACACCGGCAGGCCCACGTGCGCGGTCATCTCGTGGTTGCTGACTGTTCCCGCCCGCGGCTCCGCGAGCCACCGGCGGCGGTCGGCGATCAGCCGCCGCGCCTCTCCGACCCGGCCGGCGCCGACGTAGGACATGACCGCGTGCACGTCGTTGAAGGCGTAGAACGGCGGATCGGCCCGTGCGGACCAGGCGTCCGCGAGCGCCTCCCAGCGGCGGGTCTGGTCGGATCCCGCGAGGTGGAAGCGCCACAGCATGGCCGCCGCGTCGAGGAGTTCCATCGCGAGACCTCGGGATCCCTCGTGGTGCAGAGCGGCGTCGTAGACGCCGAGCGCCTCGTCGGTGCGGCCCGCCTCCAGGGCGTAGAGCGCGTAGTGCCACCAGTTGTGGACGGTCAGGAAGTTGCCCTCGGACCAGTCGCCGGTGCGTGCGTCGAGATAGGCCGTGCCTTCGGCGAAGCGGCCCCGCATCTCGTAGGTGTGCACGACGGCGTGGATGGCCCACACGTCGTGGCGGTTCCGCTCGACGGCGGCCGCTCCCGTGTCCCGGGCGTGGGCGTAGTGCCCGGACTCCTCCAGGCCGAAGGCGTACATCCCCAGGATCGGGCCCCGGTGCGGGTCGTCCTCGTCCCAGGCGGACAGGGCGCCGCCGATCCTGTCCCGCAGGCGCAGGGCGTCACCGGTGAGGAAGTCGAGCTGGTGCCCGACGAAGAGCGCGAGCGCGTCGCGCGGGTGGCCCACGGTCAGCTCCTCCAGGAGCGCGCTCCCCCGTCGCAGGTCGCCCGCGAGGAGGCTTTCGGCGGCGGCCGTGTGCAGCCGCTCCCTCGGGGACAGGCGGGTCACGTCGAGGCCGGACGCGAAGGTCTCGAACCGCCGCCGTGCCGCCGCGGCGGCGTTCGGTTCGGTCCCCAGGACCCCCAGATAGGCCGCGAACGCGTGCGCGACCGGTGAGGCGGGGGCGGCCGCGAGGAGGTCGTCGAGCGCCCCGGTCACCTCGGGGCGGAAGAAGAGCAGGGCGTCGACCGCGCGGTCCAGCCGCTCGGCCGCCTCCGGTGTGCCGTTGTACAGGTCGTGGCCGTGGCGGTCGGTCGCCAACGCTGATCACCTCGTCAGGAGTGCCGTCTCATCGGATCGGCGTCCGCGGGACGCCTCCCCTCATGGAGCCAGGAACCGGCGCCGGGGCACAGTCCCTGAACAGGTGATCCGGCAGTCGTCGCCGTGCCTCGTCGGGGCGGTGGCCGATCGGCGGTAGCGTGCCGCCCGTGTCCGAGCACCCGCGCGACCTCGTCGGCTACGGCGCCGAACCGCCGCACGCCGCCTGGCCCGACGGCGCCCGCGTGGCCGTCAGTCTCGTCCTCAACCACGAGGAGGGCGGCGAGCACAACGTCCTCGACGGCGAACCGGCCTCGGAGGGTTTCCTGCACGAGGTCGTCGGCGCGCCGCCCGTGACCGGCGGCCGCGATCTGAACGCCGAGTCGATGTTCGCGTACGGCGCGCGCGCCGGGTTCTGGCGCGTCCACCGCACGCTCCGGGCGCACGGCGTGCCGCTCACCGTCCACGCCGTCGGCCAGGCCCTCGCGCGCCATCCGGACGCGGCGCGCGCGATGGGCGCCGCCGGCTGGGAGGTGGCCGGGCACGGCTGGCGTTGGATCGACTACCGCGAGGTGCCCGAGGACGTCGAGCGCGCCGACATCGCCCTTACCATCGCCACGATCGAGCGGCTCGTCGGACGCCGGCTCGTCGGCTGGTACACGGGGCGGACGAGCCCCGCCACCCGGCGTCTCGTCGTCGAGGAGGGCGGTTTCCTCTACGACTCCGACGACTACGCGGACGATCTGCCCTACTACGTCCAGGCTGCCGGCCGGCCGCACCTCGTGCTGCCGTACAGCCTCGACGCGAACGACTTCAAGTTCCTGCTCGTCCACGGCTTCACGACCGCCGACGACATGCTCGCGTACCTCGTCGACACGTTCGACACCTTGTACGAGGAGGGCGCCGAACGCCCCCGCATGATGAGCGTCGGCCTTCATGGCCGGATCATCGGCCGGCCGGGCCGCATCCGGGCGCTCGACGGGTTCTTGCGGTACGTGGCGCAGCGAGGCGGGGCGTGGGTGGCCACGCGCGAGCAGATCGCCCGGCACTGGCTGGCCACACAACCCCCACCGCCTCCGTCGTCTGTGCGAACGGCGCCACCCGTGTGAGGGAGCGCGCGCCGACGCGATCAAGCCGTTCCGGGGGCGCGGTGCATGGTCCCGCGGGCGGCGGGGCACCGATGCCCGCGTGCCCATCACGGACGAGACACAGCGCTTCACCGCCCTGTCGGCGCGGTTGACCGGCTTCGACGCGGAGGACCTGGCGGCCACCGGGCTCGTCGAGGTGTACCGGGCCGCGGCCGCGGAACGGCTGGGCGCGGACCGGTACGAACGGCTGTTGCGCGAACCCCCGGACGGGCGCGACGCACGGGCGGCCGCCCGGGACGTCATCCACCTCTGGTACACGGGCAGTTGGCCGGGTTCGCCGCCGACGCTCGTGTCCCCGCGTGCCTACGCCGAGGGCCTGGTGTGGAAGGCGGCCGGACTCACCCCTCCCGCCGCCGCCCCCGGCGGGTACGGGAGCTGGGCCGAGGGGGACGAGCGATGACGCGCTACGACGTGATCGTCGTGGGCTCGGGCATCGCCGGCTCCCTGGTCGCGCACCGGATCGGGCGGCACGGCCGGCGGGTCCTCGTCCTGGAGGCGGGCGCGAAGGCGGACCCCGCACCGGCCGCCGATCCGCTCACCGCGTACCTGACGGCCACGGGCGGACTGCCCGGCTCCCCGTACCGGTCGCATCCGGCGGCGGCCTCGCCCGAGGTGACGGACCTCGTCGGTGCGGACGGAACTCCCGTCTTCCGGGCGGCCGGTCATCTGCCGCAGGACGGCCCGCTCCCGTACGCCAGCGGCTACGTCCGCGCCCGCGGCGGCACCGGCAACGTCTGGACCGGCCTCACGCCCCGCATGCTGCCCGAGGACTTCGACACCGAGTCCTTCGGGTACGGACGGCGCTGGCCCCTCACGTACGACGAGCTCGAACCCCACTACCGGTCGGCCGAGGAGGAGCTGGGTGTCGCGGCCGACGCCGACGAACAGCGGACGCACCTCGGTCTGCGGTTCCCCGACGGCTACGTCTTCCCCATGCGGCCCCTGCCGGCCGCCCGCCTGGACCGTCTCCTCGCGGCCCGGCTCGACGGGCGGCGCGTCGAGGACCCCGTCGGGCTGCGCGAGGTGGAGCTGAGAGTGGTCGGCACCCCGCACGCCCGCAACGGCGTCCCGGATCCCCGGTACGACGGCGGCCGCGGCTACGTGCCCCGCGGACGGGACGGCCGGCCGGACCCGGGCAGCCGGTGCGTGGGCAACGCGGGCTGCATCCCGCACTGCCCCTCGTACGCGAAGTACACCCCGCTCAAGACCCAGGGCCGGTGGAGCCCGTCCGTCACCCTCCGGGACCGGTCGGTGGTGAGCCGCGTCCTCGTCGACGGGCGGGGACGCGCCACGGGCGTGGAATACCGGTCGTACGACGGCGAGGTGTCCGTCGCGCACGCCGATGTCGTCGTGCTCGCCGCGCACGCGGTGGAGAACGCCCGGCTGCTGCTCCTGTCGGGGCTCGCCGACCGCAGTGGCCAGGTGGGCCGCAATCTGATGGACCATCCGGTCCTGCTGACCTGGGGGCTGTTGCCCGAGGGCGAGCACGCGGGCGCGTACCGGGGGCCCGGCTCCGTCTCCGGCTTCGAGGGCTTCCGCACCGGCCCGGCGCGGAAACTGCGGGCGCCGTTCCGCGTCGAGTTCGGGACGTGGGGGTGGATCTGGGCGAAGGGGCCCGTCGACACGGACGTGGCACACTTCCTCACCGAACGGGGTTTGACCGGCGCGGAGTTGAGGCAGGCGGTCGGGGACCGGGTGCGCCGGCAGTTCACCTTCCAGTTCGAGATGGAGCAGGGCGCCGACCCGGCGAACCGGGTCACGCTCCACCCGACCGAGCGCGACGCCCTCGGCCTCCCGCGGCCCCTCGTCACCTACGACCTCGACGAGCACGTCAAGGAGGGGATGGCCGCGGCCCGGGCCGTCTCGGACCAGCTCTTCGCACTGCTCGGCGCCGAGGACCACACGGACTACGCGCCGCCGGCGGCGTGGCCGGGCCGCTTCGAGCACCGCGGACGTACGTACGGCTACCGCGGGGCCGGGCACGCAGCCGGCACCCACATCATGGGGGACTCCCCCGCCACCTCGGTCGTGGACGCCTGGCAGCGCTGCTGGGACCACCCCGGTCTGTACGCCGTCGGCTGCGGCAGCATGCCCTCGGTGGCCACCTCCAACCCGACGCTGACGATGGCCGCGCTCGCGCTGCGCAGTGCCGAGCGCATCGAGGCGGACCTGACGGCCCGCGACCGCCCCCTCTCCCTCCGACCGACCGTCCCAGGAGCCCCCGCATGAGCTCGCTTCCGCTGCCGCCCGTGGCCGAACCCTTCCGGCTCCCCTTCCACTACGGGGCCCTGCACCAGATCGGGGTCGACTGGCTGGTCGACCCCGGCCCGGTCCGCGACCTGCTGTCCAAGTACCACCCGGATCTGACCGCGGCCACGTTCGACGACGGGCGGGCGCTGGTCTCGGTCAACTACCAGCTGTACTTCGCGCAGTACGCGTTCGGCGGCGGCGTCACCCAGGAGATCGAGTTCAACGTCATCGCCTTCCCGACGGCCGACGCGCACCGTCTGCCGCGGCTGACCTACGCCGAGTACGCGCAGGGCTGGGACCAGACGAAGCTGCTCGGCATCGCCCGGCTGCACGTCGTGTGCGACAACCCGTTCGCGATCAGGGCCGGGCGCGAGCTCTACGCGGAGCCCAAGTACCCGGGCTGGTTCGAGGTCGGCCTGCCGTCCCTCAACGGGCCGGCGGGCGAGACGTGGACCGTGCGGTGCAAGGCGGGCACGGTCGGGCCCGACGACACGCTGGAGAAGGATCCGGCCCCGCTGCTCGACCTCACGGTGCGGCTGGACGATCTCGCAGCCGTCGCCGCCTGCTCCGCCCCCATCACCGGCTACGGCACCGACCGCGAGGGACGCCTGCTCGCCGGCCCGATGAACGTCTACCGGCCCTACGCCCTGTACGACCTGAGCGCCCCCGAACACTCCGGGCGCACGCACCTCGCGGTACGCGCCCCGGACAGCGACCTGGGCCGCGACCTCCGCGCCCTCCTCCCGGACGGCACTCCGGCCGCCGGAGCCTGGACCCACCAGTCACCGCCGGTGGCCGCCCACCACCGCCCGTACTATCCGATGCGCTGAAACAGGCCGGCCGCCCGACCGCGGCAGGCGGCCCCGGAGTGTGCACCGGACGCCTCTGGCTCGACCGGCGAGATCCGAACGAGACGGCCTAGCCGGCGGCGCGGGCGCCGGGGATGTGCCGCCGGATCGCCTCCGCCAGGTGAGCGGGGTGGACCAGCGGCTCGGAGATCCCGAGCTCGAAGAAGTCGACGCCCTCGGTCAGCACGTACGACTCGGTCCGGCCGGTGTCGAGGACGGCGCCCCATTCCTCGTTCCACGACACGTGCCAGGTCTGCCGCCCGGGCGTGGTGTAGGCCAGCAGGCGCCCGCAGGGGACGTCGGCGTCGTCGCCGCCGGTCTCCGTGTGGCGGGTGGTGTCGACGGTGGCGGAAGGGCCGAGTGCGGCGGCTGCCGCGACGATCGTGTCGTGATGGGTGGCGGGGACCCGGTCGACGCCCTGGCGGACCACCTCGTCCAGAGCGCCGAACAGCTCGGCGTACTCGGCGGCTCCGGCACCCCTGTCTCCCGGTCGAGTACGCCGGTGCCCGTGGTGATGTTCTGGGACCGCTGGGAATCGCTCATACCCTGGTAACGAGCATCTCGGTGGAGAGACAACCCCTGGGGCCTTCGGTGCGTCCTCCCTCACACGACGTGTCGGCCGCACTCGCGCCCGGCCCCACCGGACAGGACATGTGATGAGTGAGAAGGCCCGCATCCTCTTCGATGCGCTCGACCTCGACCAGGACGGCACGCTGACCCGTACCGAGGTCATCCGGGCGCTGCGGGAGAAGGGGCCCACCCTGGCGGCTCAGGGTGTCATTCCCTTCTGGGGCGTCGGGGACGTCGACGACTCCGCGGCGCTCTTCGACGCGGCCGACCAGAACGGTGACCGCGTCCTGAGCTTCGAGGAGTTCGCCGCGGTCGTCGACCGCCGCTTCGGGTGGTGACCTCCGCGGTGCTCTGAGCCTCAGCGTTTCCGTACGTGGAGGACGTGGGCGTCGAGGGGCAGCGGGCTGTGTCCGACGAGGGAGAGGCCCGCCGCCTCGAAGAGGCGCGCGTACTCCTCGGCACGGCGCTCGCGGCCACCCGTGTTGCAGAGCATGTGCAGGTCCCACGCGGTCGCGAGGGACGGCGCGGCGTCGGTGGGAAGCAGCCGTTCTACGACGAGCAGGTCGGCGTGCGAGGGCATGGCTCCCGCCAGGTGCCGCAGGATTTCCCGGCACCTGGCGTCGTCCCAGTCGTGCAGGACCCGGGAGAGCAGGTACACGTCCCCGGTCGCCGGTACGTCGGCGAAGTCCCCGACCCGGTAGGCGCACCGCTCGGCGAGCCCGGCGGCGGTGAGCCGTTGCCGTGCGGCGGCCACGACGTGCGGTCGCTCCAGGAGGATCCCGCGCAGCGGAGGGTGCGCGGCGAGGACCCGCCCGAGGAGCTCGCCGGTGCCGCCGGCGACGTCGACCACCGTGCGGGGGCCGGGTCCGGCCGCGGCCGCCGCGAGGACGGGATGCGCGGGCAGGGGGTCGAACATCCGGGCACTGGCGGCCATGGACCGGTCGAACGTCGCGGCCAGTTCCGGGTCCTGGGCGAAGTGGTCGAAGTGGTTCTCGCCGTAGAGGTGCTCGAAGCCCGGCTCGCCGGTCCGCACGGCGTGCGCCAGGTGCGCGAAGGACTGGTAGAACGGGCCGCCGTACATCAGTGCCAGGGGCCGCATCGAGCCGGCCGCTTCCTCGCGCAGCAGCAGCCCGGACGCGGTGAGGCGGAAGCCGTCCTTGTCCTCGGTCACCACGCCCAGCATGGCGAGGTACCGCAGCAGGGTCTCCAGCGCCTCCGGTCGCGCCCCGACCTCGCGGGCGAGGTGCCGGGCGCCGAGGGGCTCGTGCGGGCTCATCGCCTCCGGGAGGCGCAGCTCGGCGCAGGTGGCGAGGGCCTGGGTGGTCCAGGCGCCGGTCAGCTGCCGCAGGAGCGTTTCCGCCGCGCGGGTGCCGGTGGCGGCGAGCGTGCCCTCCTGGTGTTCCGGCCGGGGTCCCTCCGCCAGGTGCTCGGCGAGCAGGTCCCGGTGGTCGCCGCTCGCGTACAGCTCCATCCGCCGGTAGTCGGTCTTCGTCCCGGCGGGCGTCGCGAAGTAGAACACCGTCCCGTCCTCGTGCGGGTTGTACCCGCCCCCGTCGGCCACCGCCCCGTGCCGGACGAGCGTCGCCCGCAGCCCGCGCAGCACCAGCGGATCGGGCCGGTCCACGTCGAAGGCCAGATGCGCCTCGTGGTCGTGGTCGCGTTCCCGCTCGGCGAGGACGGACAGCTCGGACCCCGGGGGCACGGCGAGGGCGAACACCTCGACCGCACGGCGCTCCCCGGAGGGTCCCGGCACGGTGGGCCGGAGAATCCTTACGTCAAGATCGGCGGCGTCGAGTCCGTGGCGGGCGGCCAGCCGGTCGCGGACCACGACGCTCGGCCGGGATCCGGCGTCGTCGGGGAGCCCGCAGGCGGCGAGTGCGGCCGGCAGTCCGGGCCGGTCGGCGGGGAAGACGAGCAGCGCGGCGTGGGCGAACCGGCAGCGGTCCGCCACCGCCCGCAGCTCGGGACCGTCGAGGCCGGGCAGCACGCGGGACAGCAGGACCGGCGTCTCCTGTTCCCGGACGAAGTCGGCGGTCGCGCGCAGGCGCCGGACGTCGTCGGGCGCGAGGCCGGTCGTCAGGGCAGGGGTGAGCATCAGGAGGCGTCCTCGGTGAAGGGGGAAGGGAGCGGGCCCCGGGCCACAGGCGCGGGGGGGGAGGGATCAGATGCCGACGTACTGCTCGGCGAACCAGTCCTGGTGGGTACGGGACGTCCGCAGCGACTCCATGCGGGACCGGCGCAGGCCCTCCTGGAACGGCGGTGCGCCGTGGAGGAGGCCGATCATCCAGTGCGAGAACTCCTGCGCCCGCCAGATGTGCGTCAGGCAGCGGTCGGAGTAGCGGGCGAGGGGTCCGGGATCGCCGCGGTGGAGATCCTCGGCGAGGGCCTCGGCGAGGAGTTCGGCCTCCAGGACGGCGAGGTTGGCGCCCTTCGCGGCGGAGGGGCTGATGAGGCCGGCGGCGTCGCCGGCCAGGAGGAGGGAGCCGTACCGGAGGGTTTCGAGCACCTCCGACTCCAGGTCGACGACCGTGCGCTGAACGATCCGGCCGCGCCGCAGCGGGCCGTGGTCGGCGCTCCGCATCCGCAGCTCCAGCTCGTCCCAGATCCGCTCCTCGCTCCACTCCCCGGCGGGGGTGCCGCGCTCGCACTGGAGGTAGTAGCGGGTGATGTCGGCGGACCGGGCCATGTGGCCGGCGAAGCCCCGGGGGTGGGTCGCGTAGCCGACGGCGTCGAGGCTGGGCGGTGCCTCGGCGAGGAGGCCCAGCCAGGAGACGCCGTGGTCGCGGAAGTGCCGTACGGCCCGGTCCGGCAGTGCGCGCCGTCCCGCGCCGTGGCGGCCGTCGCAGGCGGCGACGTACCTGGCCCGCCACCGTGCGCCCCGGCCGTCCGGCTCCCGTGCCGTCACCCACGGCGTGGCGGTGTCCGTGCCGCCGATCTCCACCGCCTCGGTGTCGAAGCGGATGCGGCCCCCGGCGCCGAGGTACGCGGCCAGCAGGTCGGCGACCAGCTCGTGCTGGGGGTAGACGGTGTGGGGTTCGCCGGTGCCGAGGTGCCGGTAGTCGAGGCGGAAGCGTCCGTCCTCGGTGCGGAACTCGCAGACGCCGTGCTCCTGTCCCCGGCGGCGCAGGCCCTCGTCCAGGCCGTGGCGCCGCAGGACGCGCGCGGTGTGCGGGGCGAGGTAGCCGGCCCGGGCCCGGTTCAGGACGTGCTCGCGGCCCGCGCGTTCGAGGACGGCGCAGTCGATGCCGCGCCGCAGGAGGAGGTTGGCCAGGACGAGCCCGGCGGGGCCGGCCCCGAGGATGACGACGTCAGCCGACTCCCGTTGATCCCAAGCGTGTTGACTCTCTGTCACGAAAGTGGATCTTAAGCACGGGAAGATCCGTCACCGGGCCGATGTCACCCGAATGCCATATTCCATGAGAAAAGGATTCTCCACGTCACCCGCTGGGGGCGTCGACGGTCAGGCGATTCTGGCCGCCACGGCGTCGAGGACCCAGTCCAAGCCGGTCGCGAAGGTCGTCTCGGCGTCCACGTCCGCGCCTTCGTGCACCGCCTTGGCCAGCGCCGGGAACCGGCCCGTGGCCAGCATCCTCGTCACATGCGGACCGGAGTCGCGCTGCCAGTCGTGCTCGGACAGGCCCGTGGCGCGCTCGGCCCGCAGGTTCGCGATCTCACGCCTGATGGCGCCGATGGAGTAGGCGCTGACGGTCTCCACGGCGCGCATGACGGTGTCGACGTCGGCGAGGCCGTCGAGGGCGGCCAGCGTGGCCTCGGTCACGGCCAGACCGTTGGGCCCCAGGGACGGCCTGCCGCCGAGCAGGTCGGCCAGCCATTCGTGGCGGAGAGCGGCCTGCCGGGTGCGGTGGGCGAGAACGCTCAGCGCCTCCCGCCAGTCACCCGACCGCTCCTCGGGAAGGATCTCGCCCTGGACCTCGTCCACCATGAGGTCGAACAGCTCCTGCTTGGTGGAGATGAATCCGTACAGCCGCATCGGGCCGGCGTTCAGCCGGGCGGCCACCTTGCGCACCGACACGGCTTCGAGCCCGTCCTCGTCGGCCAGCGCGATGGCGGCGGCGACGATGCGCTCCCGGTCGAGCGGCACGGGGCGAATCGGCGGCTCCGGCCGGTCCCAGACAGTCATGAGCCCACTGTACTGTTGCGATACGGCGTCCTCCGTCAATACAGTGTATCGACATGAGACATCGCATCGCAGTCGTCGGTGGTGGACCCGCCGGCCTCACCTTCGCCCGTGTGCTGCACCGCCACGGCCACCACGCCGCCGTCCTCGAACGCGATCCCGCCCCCGACGCGCGCCCCCCGGGCGGCGCGCTGGACCTGCACGAGGGGCTGGGCCAGCTGGCGCTGGACAAGGCGGGGCTGCGGGCGGAGTTCCAGGCGCTGTCCCGTCCCGAGGGACAGGCCATGCGCATCCTGGACACGGACGGGAGCGTCCTGCGCGACTGGCGCCCCCGTCCGGACGACCGGGCCAATCCCGAGATCGACCGCGGTCAGCTCCGTGACCTGCTGCTCGGGCCGCTCGACGT
The DNA here is from genome assembly GCF_053616475.1 of Streptomyces sp. NPDC055815. NCBI lineage: Bacteria > Bacillati > Actinomycetota > Actinomycetes > Kitasatosporales > Streptomycetaceae > Streptomyces > Streptomyces sp. NPDC055815. The sequence goes on from NZ_JBSHDU010000017.1 coordinate 17,364, forward strand.
CCAGTGGGGCCGGAGCGTGACGCAGGTGGTGCCGGGGACCCCGGACGGCGTACGGGTCCACTTCGCGGACGGGCGGGAGGAGACGTTCGACCTCGTGATCGGCGCGGACGGCGCCTGGTCCCGGATCCGCCCGGCGGTCTCGTCCGTGACGCCGCACTACACCGGCGTCACCTCGGTCGAGACCTCCCTCGACGACGTCGAAAGCCGTCACCCCGACCTCGCCCGGCTGATCGGTGACGGTTCGATGGCCGTGTACGGCGTGAACCGCTCCGTCGTCGCCCAGCGCAACACCGGCGGCCACGTCAAGGTGTACGCCAAGTTCCGCGCACCGCTGGACTGGCACGCGCATCTGGACCTGGACGACGCCGAGGCCGTGCGCGCGGGCCTGCTGGCCCTTTTCGACGGCTGGGCCGCTCCCGTCCTCGACCTGCTCCGCCACGGCACCGCCTTCGTCCACCGGCCCGTCTACAGCCTGCCCGTGTCCCACACCTGGGCCCATGTCCCCGGGGTGACGCTCCTGGGCGACGCGGCGCATCTGATGCCCCCGCTGGGGGCGGGCGCGAACCTCGCGATGCTGGAAGGCGCCGAACTCGCCGAGGCCGTCGCCACCGGCTCCGGAGATCTGGACGAGGTCGTCCGGGCCTTCGAGGAGCAGATGTGGGCGCGGGCCGGCCGGTGGGCGCAGATCACGACCGCCGGCCTGGAGCGCCTCGTGAGCCCGGACCCCGCCGAAGCGCTCGCCCACTTCGCCGAGGTCCAGTCGTCCTGAACAGCTCGGGCCCCGCCGGAGTGGCGGGGCCCGAGAGGGTGATCGGTTCAGCTGGTGCGCCGGGGCGTCAGAGGACGTTGACCCCGGTCCAGGCGGCCGCCACGGTGGCGTACTCGGGGCTGGTGGCGCCGTACAGGTCCTTCGCCGCGTTCAGAGTCGCGGCGCGGGCGCCCTTGTAGTCGGTGGTGGAGGTCATGTAGACGGTCAGCGCCCGGTACCAGATGGCGGAGGCCTTCTGGTTGCCGATGCCGGTGACGGTGGAGCCGTTGTACGTCGGGCTGTTGTACGTGACGCCGTTGATCGTCTTGGTGCCGCTGCCCTCGCTGGCGAGGTAGAACCAGTGGTTGCCGACGCCCGAGGAGTTGTGCACGTCGAGCCGGCCGACGGACTTCGACCAGTAGTCGGCGGAGCGGCCGTCGAGGGAGGGCTTGTCCATGCGGCGCAGCCACGGCGGGGTGGACTGGTCGCTGAAGAGGTAGTCGGGGGTGTCGAGGGAGTTGTTGGCGTACCACTCGACCATCGTGCCGAAGATGTCGCTGGTGGCCTCGTTGAGGCCGCCGGACTCACCGCTGTAGCGCAGGTTGGCGGTGGCGGAGGTGACGCCGTGGGTCATCTCGTGGCCCATGGTGTCGAGGTCGACCTGCTCGGGGTCGACGGTGCCGTTGCCGTCGCCGGTCATCATGCAGAAGCAGGAGTCCGACCACTGGGCGTTGTCCCAGTTGGTGCCGACGTGGACGAAGACGGTGGCGCCGCGGCCGTCGTTCTTGATGCCGTTCCGGCCGAAGGTGCTCTTGTAGTAGTCGTACGTCTTCGCGGTGTTGGCGTGCGCGTCGACGGCGGCGGTGGCGCGGTCCGTGGAGAACTTCCTGCCGTCGCCCCAGATGTTGTCGGCGTCGGTGAACAGGGTTCCGGAGGAGCTGTTCAGGGACGAGGACGAGACGTTGTGGGCGTCCTTGGTGATGTGGCCGCGGAGCGGGTCGATGAGGGCGAAGGTGCCGTTCGCCTGCAGGGTGGTGTCGAGGGTGATGTCACCGGTGTACTCGGAGTGGCCGGTGCCGGTCGCCTCGCGCTCGGTGTCGTAGTTCTCGATCGCGGCGCCGGTGGTGGCGTCGGTGACGAAGACCTCGCCGTGCGGCTGGCCCTTGTCGCCGAGGCCCTGCACGGTGGTGCGCCAAGCCAGGCGGGGGGTGCCGTCGGCGGCCCACACGATCAGCTCGGGGGTGGACGTGCCGTCGCTGACCAGTCCCTGCGAGCGCTTCAGGGCGCCGGCGGCGGTGCCCTTGGCGTCGACCGCGGGGGTGACGGACGCGAGGGCCACCTTGTGGGCCTTGGCGTGGGTGGATCCCTTGAGCGAGCCGTCGGCCTTCTGGTGGACGACGAAGTCGCCGCCGACGACCGGCAGGCCCTTGTAGGTCCGCTCGAAGCGGACGTGCTGGGCGCCGTCGGCGTCGAGGACGACGTCCTTGACCTGGAGCGCCTGGCCCGCCCCGAAACCGAAGGTGTCGGCGTGCCGGGCCACGTTCGCGCGGGCCTGGGATATCGCCGTGTCACGGACGGAGGTGGCCTGCTGGACCCCGTCGGGCTGCGAGTACGCCGGTACGGCGAGCGTGCCCGTGGTGATGACGGCGGCGGCGAAGGCCGTGGAGAGGGCAAGGAGAGGACGGGACATGACGGGGTGTTCCTTCGCTCGTCGTGGGGGGTGACGACGTCCTGGGACGTTGACGCGAAGTGTTCACCAGGTGACATGTTCCTGACGTGATCCCATATGGGATACAACTGTGGAGTTATAGCGCCGGGCGGTCAGTCGTCCGCGCCGAGCGTGAACTCCCTGCCGCCGTGCTCCCACCAGGCCAGGTACTGCGGCCGCTGCCGTACCAGCGACAGATACGCCGCCGACAGCCGCTCCCCCACCGCGTCGGCGAGTTCGGGCGGGACGGATTCCGGGTTCCAGGCCAGCTGGAGCCTGCGGTGGAACGGGACGTCCACGAGCGGCCGCTGCACGGTGCCCTGGGCGGGGACTTCGGCGCTCGGCCACACGCCGCAGACGGCCCGCCGGCCGGCGACGAGGATCTGGGCCACGGACAGGTCAGGGGTCACGTGCGCGATGCGCGGGGTGAATCCGGCGGACTGGCAGGTGAGATGGAGGTACGCGTGGACTCCGCTCTCGTCGGCCTCCGGCATGACCCACTCCTCGCCGCTGAGGTCGCCCAGGCTGACCGTCTCCTGGCGTGCCAGCGGGTGGTCCTCGGCGAGCAGGACGAAGACCGGCTCGCGCAGCAGGGTGCGGGTCACCACCGACTCGCCGACGGGGAGGGGGAATCCGGGGAACTCGCCGAACACCGCGATGTCGCATTTCGACTGACTCAGGGCTTTGATGAGGGTGTGCACGGAACGCCGGGCGTCGATCGTGACCCGGCTCTCCGGGACGAGCTCGAAAAGGGCTGATATGAGAAGTGATGTCAGGGGACCGGCCGTTCCGCCCGCCCGCAGCGGCGCGGCGGTCCCCGTGTCCGCCTCGGCGGCCGAGCGGGCGTGCTCGCGGAGCCGGTCGAAGCCGACGACGAGGTCGCGGGCGCAGCGCAGCACGTACTGGCCGTTCTCGTTCGGTTTCACGCCTTCGGCGCTGCGGATGAAGAGCGGGCCGCCCAGCTCGTGTTCGATCCGTTTCAGCTGGGCGCTCGTCGCGGGCTGGGAGAGCTGCAGGCGTGCGGCGGCCTTGCGGATGCTGCCGGCCTCGGCGACGGTGAGCAGGACACGGAGGTGCCGGAACTCGAGGTGCATGTACTTTCCCCGCTCAGGGCGGAGGGCCCCTTGCACCCCCCGTGACCAGCAGAACCAGCTGCCCGATGGCATGGTGACCAAGATCTGTCGGCGCTGTCGGGGCGGCAACCACGGGAGGGCAAAATCTCCGCGCGGAGGCTCCGCGCGGAGATCGTCAGGGGCCGGGTCAGTCCAGCGGGCTGAGCGGGATGTCGAGGTAGGACTCGTCCCCCTGCGGGGAGGTGATCTCGATGACGGACGGGGTCTTCGTCGGGTTGGCGTCGGCGAAGAAGGGGTCGTGCGTGTCGATGACCAGCTGGAGTTGGCGGCCCTTGGCCAGGACGTAGTGGGCGGGCTGCAGACGGAAGGTCACGGTGGTGGCCTGGCCGACCTGCTCGTTGGTGAGGGTGTACGGGGCGTGGGTGATGATGGCGGCCTTGCCCGTGGCGGGGTCGCAGTCCATCAGGTAGGCCACGATCGTGGCCTCCGTCTTCTCGGGCTTCACGGTCACCCGCATCTCCAGGTCGCCCCGGACGCACATGGCCTGCGGCAGCGGCGCGGTGGTGAAGACCGAGGCGAGGCCGCGGTCGATCTCGGCCGTCCGGTAGACGTGCGGCAGGCCCATGCGCTCGACCAGGCCGGTCCGGATCAGCTTCGGGGCGACGACGGCCTGGGTGCCGAAGCCGTCGGCCTTCACGGATCGGGCCCAGCCCGGCTGCGGCCCGTCCTCGACCAGGTGGCCGTCGCTCGCGCCGGGCGCCGCGTCGGCGAGGTGGAACCGCCTCGCGGGCAGTGCGTAGCTGTCCCAGTCGGGGTGCCGCTGGTCGGACAGGAGGTTGTGCATGTACTCCGTGCGGAGGCCGAACCTCGGCGGCACTCCGTCGCCTGCGTAGCCGCCGACGTAGTGGTCCATCCAGCGGTAGGCCATCTCGGTGGGCTTGGAGATGAAGCCGGCCAGGCCGGGAAGCTCAGCGTTGCCGTGGTCCCCGACCTGGATGAGCAGCGACTTGGGACCGGTCAGCTGGGTGAAGAGGTCGACGACGGCCGGGACGGAGAAGATGGTCTCGTGCCAGGAGGTGGTCATGAGGACGGGTGTCCCGGCCTCGTTCAAGGCGTCCAGGTGGTGCCTCGGTGACCGTTCCCGGGCGAACTCCCTGACCTCGTCGTCGATGACGTTGCCGCGGATCTTCTCGATGACGCGGAGGAACTCCTTCGAGCACCGTTCCTCCTTGAACAGCTTCACGAGCGCCTCGAAGGCCGCCAGGTGGCGGGTGCCGTTCTCGTACAGCGAGGCGAACAGGTCGCCCCAGGCGCTGGTGGCCACCACGGCCTTGATCCGCTCGTCCTTCGCGGCCGCGAGGAGACTCGTCCCGGCGCCGTAGGAGGCGCCGAAGAATCCGATCCGGTCCGAGTCGACGCCCTCGATCCGGAGCAGCGTGTTGACGACCTCGATGGCGTCGGCCACGTCCTGTGGTCCGGCGACGTGGATCTCGCCCTGGGAGTCGGCCAGTCCGCGCTGGCTGTACGCCAGAACGGCGTAACCGCCCATCGCCCAGCGCGGGAACGTACCGAGGTAGGCCCGGTGCCCCAGGTCGTTCAGCGGGGCGGGCAGGACGACCGCGGGGCAGAGCTGTCCGGGGGCCAGGTTGCTCGGAACGCTCAGCGACGCGGCGAGCATGGTCCCGTCCGCCATGGCGATCGAGAGCTCGCGGTACTCGGCGATCTCTCCGTACATCTCGAACGTGTCGGACAGGCCCCACTGGCCCAGCCGATCGAGGGCGACCGGCGTCGGGTCCAGCAGGGCCTGATGGATCGCCTCCAGCTTCGCGACTTCGTCGACTCCGAGCGAGAACGGGGACTCCGGGGTTTCGTCGATCGACATGGCTGTGCCCGCCTTCCATGACAGGGGTGCTGAGGGGAGGACGGACACATGCTGACCCGGCCGTGATCACCTCAGGGCGACCTCCCACCGCGACCACTCGAACGGGTGGACGGAGCCAACCAAACCCCCAGGTAGGGAACAAGTCAGACCTTGGCCGGGATCCGCAGGGGCTGCCCGCCCGACCGCCTCCGGTCTCGCCTCCCGGACCGGCCCGAGGCGGGTCCGGCATGGCTCGTTACAGTGGGTGGCATGCCTCGCACCTCTCCTTCGGTCGCTCTCGACGCCATGCTGGCCGGCAACCGGCGCTTCGTCGCCGGGACACCCGAGCACCCCAATCAGGACGCCGCGCGTCGCGCGCAGCTCGCGCCCGGGCAGGAGCCGTTCGCGGTCATCCTCGGCTGCTCCGACTCGCGCCTCGCGGCCGAGATCATCTTCGACCAGGGGCTCGGCGACCTGTTCGTCGTACGGACCGCCGGTCATGTGCTGGGGTCCGAGGTCCTGGGCAGCGTCGAGTACGCCACGAGCGTGCTCGGCTGCCGCCTCGTCGTCGTCCTGGGACACGACTCCTGCGGCGCCGTCGCCGCGGCCCGCGCGGCGGTCGAGGACGGACTGCCCGCGGCCGGATTCGTACGGGACGTGGTGGAGCGCGTGACACCGAGCGTCCTCGCGGCCCGCGCCGCCGGTCTGACCGAGGACAGCGACATCATCGACGAGCACATAAGGCACACGGTGCAGCTGCTCATGGACCGGTCCCGGGTCCTCGCCGAGCAGGTGAAGACGGGCGAGGTGGCGGTCGTGGGACTGGCCTACCAGCTCGCCGAGGGCAGCGCCCGGACGGTGACCTCGCACGGCGTCGACAGCACGGAGTGAACGACCTCATGGCACAGCGTTTCGACTGTTCTGATCCCTCGGCCCGCGCGGCCGGCATCGAGGCGGCGGTGGCGGCCCTCGGGCAGGGGCGGCTCGTCGTCCTCCCTACCGACACCGTCTACGGGGTCGGTGCCGACGCCTTCGATCCGCGGGCCGTCGCCGGTCTGCTCGCCGCGAAGGGGCGGGGCCGGCACAAGCCCTCCCCCGTGCTCGTCGGCTCCAGGGAAGCCCTCGACGACCTCGTCGCGGACCTGCCGAAGACGGCCGAGGCCCTGATCGAGACGTTCTGGCCGGGCGGTCTGACTCTGGTGCTCCGCCACCGGCCCTCGCTCGACTGGGACCTGGGCGAGACCGGCGGCACGGTGGCCGTACGGATGCCCGATCACCCCCTCGCGCTCGACCTGCTCGCGGCGGCAGGGCCGATGGCCGTCTCCAGCGCGAACCTCACCGACCGGCCCTCGCCGGAGGACTGCGACGCGGCGTTCGGGATGCTCGGCGACTCGGTGTCGGTGTACCTCGACGGCGGCCGGACCGCCGGACCGGTCTCGTCGTCGATCGTCGACCTGACCGGCGACACGCCCGTGCTCGTACGGGAGGGTGTGCTCTCCGCCGGGCTGCTGGCGACGGTCGTCCCCGGTCTGACCGTGCGCTGAACCCGTCCGGACCGCCTCCGTGCGCGTCGCCCCGGCTCGTGGTGGGGCCGCCGCCCCGGGGGCCGGCCCCCCGGCGGTAAGGGGGGGGGGGGGGGCGGTGGCGGGGGGGGGGCCCCCCCGGGGGGGGGCCCCAAAAACTGACA